>JAUWDL010000164.1 GCA_030608825.1 Gemmatimonadales bacterium | reverse complement strand
CCTGCCCTACGGACGCGATCCGGTCGTCGCGCGCCCTCGATGCACGGCTGTGCATTAGCTATCTGACGATCGAGCTGCGTGGGACGATACCAGCCGAGCTGCGGCCCCTTATCGGTAGCCGGGTCTTCGGCTGCGACATCTGCCAGGAGGTGTGTCCCTGGAATCAGGAGGTGCCGGAGGGCGGGGAAGTGAGGCTCGAGGCCGGGACCGTAGAGGCAGGTGTGGCGCTGGCGGAATCGACGCCGGGGCGCCCCGTGCCCCCCGAGCGGATGATCCAGTGGGCGGAGGAGCTCAGCCAGCTTTCCGACGACGCGTATCGGCTGCGATACCGGGACACCGCTTTCGCCAGACCTGGTCGACCCGGCATGCTTCGCAACCTTTGCGTGGGCCTCGGGAACAGCGGCCGGCGCGAGGCCGTGCCAGTCCTGCGCCGCTGCATTGACGACCAGTCGGAGATCGTTCGGGAGCACGCCCGGTGGGCATTGGAGGTTCTTCAAGAGGTGGAGATTAGATGATTCACAAGCACGAGCCAGAATACGTCCGCACGCCCTCGGTCTTCAGGACCGCGGCCGAGAGGCCGGCTTCGCGCGGAGCGGCCTTTCTGCGGAGCCTTTTCGCCGCGACCCTGCTCGCGACGGGATTCCTCGCGGCCGCCGCTCCTGCGGTCGCTCAATCCGGCGACCGGGCAGACGGAGATCCGGCGCTTCGTGCCATGAGCGACTCTTTCGAGGCGCTGGCCGAGAGGGTCGGGCGATCGGTCGTGTTCATCACCGCGTCCGGCCTCCGCCTCTCCCCCGGCACGGACGGTCGAGGCCAGCCCGCCGTCGAGCGACGGCGAAGCGTGGGTTCCGGAGTCATCCTCGATTCCGCGGGCCATGTCATTACGAACGCGCACGTCGTGGATGGCGCCTCACGGATTCGGGTGGAGCTGGCCGAGCCGGTCGAAGGCCTCATCCAGGGTCAGTCCATCCTGAAGCCACAGGGTCAGATTCTGGACGCGAAGCTGATTGGCGTGGACCGGGAGACGGACCTCGCCTTGCTGAAGATCGAACGTCCCGGAATGCCCTACCTGGAGCTGGGGGACTCGGATGAGCTTCGTTCCGGTCAGCTGGTGTTCGCCTTCGGCAGCCCGCTCGGGCTGGAGAAATCCGTGTCGATGGGAGTCGTGAGCTCGGTAGCCAGGCAGCTGCGGCCGGAGGATCCGGTCATCTTTGTCCAGACGGACGCCGCCGTGAACCCGGGAAACAGCGGCGGACCGCTGGTCGACACGGATGGGCGAGTCGTCGGAATCAACACCCTCATCCTCTCCCACTCGGGCGGTAGCGAGGGCATCAGCTTCGCGGTTCCGAGCAACATCGTTCGCACCGTCTTCGAGCAGATCCGCGACGCCGGGCGTGTCCGTCGAGGACTCATCGGCGTGAAGGCTCAAACGATCTCGCCCACGCTCGCCGGGGGCCTGGGGCTCGGCCGAACGTGGGGCGTGATCATCAGCGACATCCATGCCGGAAGCCCCGCCTCCGAAGCCGGCCTGCAGATCGGTGACATCGTGTACGCCGTTGACGGGAAGCCGATGGAGAACGCCAGGCAGTTCGACGTGAACATCTACGCGCGCCCGGCGGGTGACACGATTCGAGTCGAGGTGCTGCGCCACGCCGAACTGTTCGAGCTCGAAGTGGCTGTGGTCGAGCGACCCGGGGATATCGAGCTGCTCGCCGAGATGGTCTCGGTCGAAAGAAACATGGTGCGCGAGCTCGGGATCCTGGCCACGGATCTGACCCCTCGCCTTGCCGCCCTTCTCCCTGGCCTACGAGGGAGCGGCGGCGTTCTGGTCGCTGCGCTGACGGCCGCCGAAGGCCCGACGAGTGAACTCGCCCCGGGCGATGTCATCTACAGCGTGAACAACCGGCCGGTTCGATCCCTCGGCGACCTCCGCATCGCGCTCGCCGGCCTACGATTCGGCGATTCAGTGGTCCTACAGGTGGAGCGGCAGGGAGAGCTCAGCTACCGGGCGTTCGAGGCCGAGTGGTAGAGGTCACGTCCTCCTGATCTGCCCTGGCTACTTGACCATCCGGTCTTCCTCACCTAACTTCGGGGAAATTTAGCATAATCTAAATATTGGGCGGTGAGGTGGTCTCGCCTCCCGACCGTGGGAGAACAGGCAGCGGACGATGATGGGTCCGAAAACGATGAGCCGGCGGGACTGGCTGAAGCTGGGTGGGGTCGGGGTGGCCGGTCTCTCGGGCACTTCGGTCCTGGCCCTGGCACGGCGCGGAGGCGCGGCAGCCGCCCTGGAGCACGCTGGCGTCCAGGAGGTGATCCACTCACCGACGGAGCTGGCTCAGCTCAGGATGGGCGTCTTCGGGGATCACGCTCCGGCTGACGGGTTCGATCCTGACGCTTTCCTGTTCGATTTCGACTACGGCGACGTGTCCCGCGACGAGGCCGGCCGCACGGTCCGGGAGTACGAGATCGTCGCGGTGGATCGCGAGATCGAGGTGGCTCCGGGCGTCTGGTTTCCCGCCTGGACGTACAACGGACGCGTTCCGGGCCCCACGCTCCGCTGCACGGAGGGTGACCTGCTTCGAGTCCGTTTCTCCAACGCCGGATCACACCCCCACACGATCCACTTCCACGGCACCCACCCGCCCGCCATGGATGGGGTGTTCCCGATCGTCGAGCCGGGTGAGCGATTCACGTACGAGTTTCCGGCGAAGCCGTTTGGCGTCCACCCGTATCACTGCCATGCGATCCCGCTGAAGAGGCACATACACAAAGGGCTCTACGGGACGCTGATCGTGGATCCTCCCGGAGGACGCTCGCCCGCACGCGAGCTCGTAATGGTGATGAACGGTTTCGACACCAACTTCGACGGGGAGAACGAGGTCTATGCCGTCAATACGGCCGCCTTTTATTACCGAACGCACCCGATCCGCGTCGGCGTCGGCGAGCCCGTCCGCATCTACCTGGTGAACCTGACGGAGTTCGATCCGATCAACTCGCTGCACCTGCACGCCGGGATGTTCAGGTACTACCGGACCGGGACGCGTCCGGATCAGTACGAGCTCACCGACACGATCATGCTCTGCCAGGGTGAGAGGGGCATCGTCGAACTGGAGCTGGAGAACCCGGGGCTTCACATGGTGCACGCCCACCAGAGCGAGTTCGCCGAGCTCGGCTGGATGAGCTTTATCGACGCCGTGCCGCACCTCGCGGCAGAGGACGGCGTCCCGGTCCACCGGTATGTCTGACGAGCTGAGATCTCCCGGTTCGGCTCCGGGTCCGGGACCGGAGGAGGCCGGGCTCAGCGGGCGCCGCGTCCTGCTCGGTCTCGCTCCCCTCCTCTTGCTCGGGATCCTCGTCGCCGTGTTCGTGTTCGCGGATCCGACCAGCGTGCTCCGGGCCGGCTTCCCTCCGATCGAGGAGCTGACGATCGAGCGGGTGACGCTGCCGGAGCCGGGCCTCATGCGGATCCACGTCGTGAACGGCGGGCCCGAAGCGGTGACCGTGGCCCAGGTTATGGTCGACGACGCCTACTGGCAGCACGAGATGGACGGGGAGCGAACGATCCCGCGGCTCGGCAGGGCCACGATCGTGCTGAACTACCCCTGGGTGGAAGGTGAGCCGCACGAGGTCGTGCTCCTGAGCTCGACCGGGATCACGTTCGCTCACGAGGTGGAGGTCGCGACCCAGACGCCGCGCCCGTCCGCGCGTTTCTTCGGCATCTTCGCCCTGTTGGGGATCTACGTGGGGCTGGTGCCGGTGCTCATCGGCCTGCTGTGGTACCCGTTCCTGCGTGACGTCAGCAGACGCTGGCTCCACTTCTTCCTCAGCCTGACGATCGGGCTTCTCGTCTTTCTCGGTGCCGACGCCCTGCACGAGGCGCTGGAGACGGCTGATCTCGTGCCGGAGGCCTTCCAGGGCATGGGCCTCGTCGTGCTCGGCACACTGGGCAGCTTTCTCGCGCTTCGAGCCCTGTCGAGCGCTCGACGGGGGCGCAGGGGTCCCGAGGCGAGAGACGATGCAACCGACAGACTCGGGATCGCCTACCTCATCGCTGTCGGCATCGGGCTGCACAATCTCGGGGAGGGCCTGGCGATCGGATCGGCGTACGCGCTGGGCGAGATCGCCCTGGGCAGCTTCCTGGTGATCGGGTTCGCGCTTCACAACACGACGGAAGGGCTCGCGATCGTGGCTCCGGTCGCGGCGGACCGTCCACCGATCAGGCATCTCCTGGCGATGGGCGCGATCGCCGGGCTTCCGACGATCGCGGGAACCTGGATCGGGGGCTTCTCCTACTCTCCGATCGCCGCGACGCTGTTCCTCGCCGTCGGGGCAGGCGCCATCCTGGAGGTCGTGTACGAGATCGCGTCGATGATGCGGCGCCAGCAGCCCGCCGGGCTCTTCGCTCCCCTGAACGCCACCGGATTGGCTCTGGGCATGCTCGTGATGTACGGAACGGCCCTGCTCGTCGTGGCCTGAGGCCACGAGGGGCAAGGCCCGGCTACCTCATGCGGGCTCACTACCCCCGTCACGCTCGTCTTCCGCCTCGCCGCCGGCATCGCCATC
>JAUWDL010000215.1 GCA_030608825.1 Gemmatimonadales bacterium | reverse complement strand
CCGCACATCCACACGGACCCGGTCAACGCGATTCTCATCGGGCAAAACATCCTGGCCGGTCTCCGCCGGATCGACGAGGAACGGTCGGAGATCTACGAGGCCAACTACCGCGGGTTCGCGGAGCGTCTGTTTCGACGCTTGTACGGCGATCAGCTCGTGGAGATCTTGGGGACCGAAACGCTCTTCGAGCTCGCCCGGACGTACAGGCTGTGGGAGTTCGTGTCGGAAAAAAGCTTTCAGGATAGGCCGCTCATCGATTACGTGGGAGGTTGGCTGGCCGAAGGGAGCGGCTTCCGGGACCGCGACATCGCGTGCTATCACAAGAACTGGGTGTACTTCAGCGCCCGCTTCCACGTGACGTGCGCCATGTACGTGGAGCCGAAAGTCGGCATTCCGCCATCGCCGGGCCACGTGCGCGAGCTCGTGGATTGGATGGAGCAGAACCGAATCCCCGCCTTGTTGGCTGCCAACTACTTCAGCCGCGGCAAGATCGAGAACGTCGCATCGCGTACTGGCGCGGAGGCGCTGATCGTCCCGCACGGCGTCGGCGGCGCCGAGGGTATCGACGACTACTTTCAACTCGTCGACCTATGGGTATCGAGGCTTGCCGGTGCCTTCGCGGGCTCGGCGGACGGAGGAGAATAGGGCATGCTGGAAATCATGCTCCCGGCCCTGGTCGCCGCGCTGCTGCTGTTGAGCCTGCACGCCTATCTCGGCATCCACATCATCGCCCGTGGCGTCATTTTCGTCGATCTCGCGATCGCGCAGATGGCGGCACTCGGCTGGACGGCGGCGGTCTTCGTCGGCTTCGAGGCGGGGTCTCTGAGCGCCTACCTCGTCGGCCTCCTCACCGCCCTGCTCGCGGCAGGCCTCTTCAGCGTGACGCGGATGGACCACCGGTACATCACGCAGGAGGCGATCATCGGGATCGTGTTCGTCGTCGCATCGGCGGCGACCATCCTGCTGGCGTCTCAGGCCCCACGCGGCGCCGAGCACGTCCAGGAACTGCTTACGGGCTCGCTGCTTTGGGTGACATGGCCCAAGATCGCACGGATCGCGGTGATCTACGCCGTGCTGGGGCTGCTTCACTGGCTGTTTCGACGGCGCTTCCTGACCATCTCGCTTCAACCAAAGCTGGCCAGATCGGCAGGCTGGTCGATCGCGGGCTGGGATTTCCTCTTCTACGCGCTGTTCGGCATCATGGTCACCCTGTCGGTGGAGGTGGCGGGCGTGCTGCTCGTGTTCAGCTTCCTGGTGATCCCGGCGGTCGTGGCGTTTCTCTTTACGGGCAAGCCAGGAGCTCTCCTCGCCATCGCCTGGATGTCGGGCTCCGCTGCGACGGTAGCCGGCCTCGTGGTCTCATATATGGCCGACCTGCCGACCGGACCGGTCGTCGTCTGCGCCTTCGCGGTGGTGCTCCTGATCGCGTTCGCCGTGCGCCGACTCTCCGGCGCGAAGCGACTTCCAGTTTCCGAGGCGACGCTCTGAGGGCCGCGGCCCAGTCGCGCACGTGACCACGGTCCAGCTTTGGGCCTACACGCTTCTGAGCGTGCTCCTGGTGAGCCTCGTCTCGCTCACCGGCCTCTTCGCCCTCTCCCAGGACACCGAGCGCCTCCGGCGCCTCCAGCTCTATCTGGTCAGCCTGGCCGCGGGCACCCTGCTGGGCGCGGCGTTTCTCCACCTACTGCCCGAGGCCGTGGACCGGCTCGGCACGGGGCTTCCCTTCTCGCTTTATCTGCTCGGCGGCTTTTTCGGGTTCTTCGTTCTGGAGAAGTTCCTCTGGCACCACCATCACGGAACGGATCACGCGGAGCCCGTGGGAGAAATGCATCGCACCCATGCGCACCACCCCGCTGCCGAGAGCGGCGATGCCGGCGAAGAAGCCGGACCCGAGGCCCGGACGCATCCGATGGTCACGATGGTGCTGCTGGGCGACGGCGTGCACAATCTGCTGGACGGGATGGTGATCGCGGCGGCTTACCTGGCGGACCCGGCCGTGGGGCTGGTGACGACGCTGGCGGTCGTCCTCCACGAGGTACCTCAGGAGATCGGAGACTTCGGCGTGCTGCTGCACGGCGGCCTGTCCGTTCGGCAGGCCGTTCTGGCCAACTTCCTCTCCGCGACCACGGCGATCTTCGGAGCCGTGATCGTCCTCTGGCTAGGTACCGAGGTCCAGGGGCTGGAGGCCGCCCTGCTCACGGTCTCCGCGGCCAGCTTCATCTACATCGCGGCCGCGGACCTCATCCCGGAGCTGCACCGATCCCGGGAGCCTCGCCAGGCGCTCCCGCAGGTATTGATGATCGGCCTGGGATTGGGTTTGATGATTCTCGTTCGCGTCCTGAAGGAGAGCCTCGGCTGACCGATCGGCGGGCTTCGGTCGACTCGGGCCCTACGCCGCCCCGGCGTCCGCCTCCTTCAACCGGCTCTTGATGCGGGCCAGGATCGCCTCCATGCCCCGGAGTCGTAGCGGCGTGACCAGCTCGATCAGCCCCATGTCCATGTAGAAATCCAGCGGAACCCGCTGTATCTCCTCGACGCTCGCACCCTCCAGACCCTCCCGCAGAATCCCGGCGAAGCCGCGAACGGTGGGCGCCTCGGCCGGTGCGTCGAAGTGGAGGTGAACCGCGCCGTCGGGATCCAACTCGGTGGCGAGAGCGAACGGGGTCTGGCACTCCGGAACCTTCTCGAACGCGGCGGAGTCGATGAGGTGACGTGGGGGCTCTGGAACCCGGCGCGAGTAACCCAGCAGCGCCGGGAGACGCAGCTCTCGCGGCGCGGCCGCGAACTGGTCCACGATGCCCTGCAGCTTCGCCGGGAGCTGGGAAGACATTTGGTCGGTGCTCCGAGGGCTGCTACGCGAAGTAGGAAGGCTCGTTGCCCGGCCGCCACTTGATGTTGCAGCCGATGCTGGCCTTCTGCTCCTCCGCCACGGGCTCGCCGGCGAGCACCGCGTCGATCGCGGCACGGAGATCGCTCCCGGTCACCGGGATCCCGTTGCCCGGCCGGCTTTCATCGAGCTCGCCCCGGTACGCCAGGTGGCCGGTGGAGTCGAAGAGGAAGAAGTCGGGCGTGCACGCCGCCCGGAACGCCTTCGCCACTTCCTGCGTCTCATCGAACACGAAGGGGAAATCCCAGCCCAGCTCTTCGGCCAGCCGCTTCATCTTCTCGGGCGCATCCTGCGGGTAGCCGACCCGATCGTTGGAGTTGATGGCGATGATTCCCACGCCGCGGGGCAGGTAGTCCGCCGCCAGATTCGTGACGCCGTCGATCACGTGCTTCACGAAGGGGCAGTGGTTGCAGATGAACATGACCAGGAGGGCGGGGCCGTCGGCGTAGTCATCGGGTGAGACCGTACGTCCGTCCACCGCATTGTCGAGGGAAAACGCGGGCACCCGCGTTCCGAGCGTCAGCATCGTCGATAATGTCTCCGCCATGGCGCACTCCCGTGTGGTCGCTCGCTGCAGCCAGCCTCTTAGCGTGGCTTCGCCTGGAATATAGAGAGGCCGCTCACCGGCGGGCAGGGCCGAATCACGGCGCGGGAAGGCCTCGCCCGGTGACCAGGTAAGTGGCGAAGCTACCGAGCCAGTGGCCGCCCTCGTAGAACTCGCCCGTCACGCCTTCCAGGCCTCTCCGCCGGTGCTGGTCGGCCGCGGACCGGAGCGAAGGGAGGCGAAGATCCTCTTCCGGCAGCCCCGAGATGATCCCCTCCAGCATCCAGGCTCGACTCAGGTTCAGGCCGTCCAGATGCGCCAGCTTCGGATCGGACCGGTCCGTCACGATCGCGGGCACCAGCCAAACGGAGCGGTCGTCCGGCGGGATTCCGGGAAGGAAGCTCTCCAGCCAGTCCGCGTATTCGGCGGGACGCAGCACGCGTCGCATCAGGTCCGCTTC
>JAUWDL010000133.1 GCA_030608825.1 Gemmatimonadales bacterium | reverse complement strand
GCTCGCCCGATCTGATGGCGGCTCCGATCTGCGCCGCCAGCTGCTTTCGGAGAGAGATCGAGTGCCGAGGCGAGAGTGCCAGCTCTCCGATCACGTGCGGAAGCTCAGCTGGCCGATCCGTGCCGCAGACGGGCCGAGTCGTTGGTCGACCTCCTCCCGCTCGGGATTCCGGGGTGCTCCGTTGTGCGCCGACCTCCGGGAGCATAAGGTCGCGCAGTCAACGCGGCTTCATCTCGCATCGCGTGATCTCGCAATGACGCTGTTTCGATGAGGGCGACCGGATGAGGTTTCTGGTTCTCGGCGGCGGACTTCAGGGCTCGGCCTGCGCCTTCGACCTGCTGGGCCAGGACGATGTCGAATCCGTAATCATCGCCGACCTCCGACCCGAGCGACCTCGAGCCGTATCTACGGATGAGCATCGGCTGGAGCTCCTCGAGGCGGACTTCGCCGACGAGGCTCAGGTTCGGCGCGCGATGGAGGGCCGAGATGTTGTGCTCTCGGCCGCACCTTACGTCTTCAACAATGATCTGGCCCGCCTGGCGATAGAGAGCGGCTGCCACTACTCGGACCTCGGGGGCAACACCGAGATCGTCTTCCAGCAGCTCGCGATGAGTGACCGGGCCGCGGAGGCGGGCTGCACGGTCATCCCGGACATGGGCGTGGCACCCGGCCTCACCAACCTGCTGGCCGCCGAAGCGGTACGTCGTCTGGACTCGGCCGCCGAAGTGAGGATGTACGTGGGCGGCCTTCCCGAGAATCCGCGGCCGCCCCTCAACTACCAGATCGTGTTCTCTCTCGAGGGCGCGATCGACTACATGACGACGCCGTCCTGGACCCTCTCGGAGGGGCGGCTGAAGCAGCAGGAGCCCCTCTCGGATCTGGAGCTGCTGGAGTTCGAGGGGCTCGGGACGCTGGAGGCGTTTCACACCGCCGGAGGCGCCTCCACCCTCCCCTGGCGGTTCGAGAACCGCGTCGATTACCTCGCCTACAAGACACTGCGCTACCCCGGGCACGCCCAGATCATGGGGGCGATCCGGGACCTCGGCTTGCTCTCGGACGATCCCGTCACCGTGGGCCGGCAGGAGATCGTGCCGCGCGACGTGTTCATAGCCGCCGCGACGCCCCACCTCATCCGGCCCGGCGAGCCGGACCTCGTGGTGCTGCGCGTGGTGGCGAAGGGGGAAAGAGCGGGCGAGCCCAGGGTCCTGACCTGGAACCTTGTCGACCGCGAGGATCCCGAGACGGGGATCACCGCGATGATGCGCTGCACGGGCTTCACCCTGAGCATCGTGGGGCTGCTCATCGGCCGGGGCGTGATCGAAGAGAAGGGAGTGCTGGCCCCCGACGAGGGGATCCCGTACGAGCCCGTCGTGGAGGAGCTCGACAAGAGGGGCGTCCGCATCGCGTTCGAGGAGACGGCGGGCTGAGCTACGCGATCCCGAAGTAGTCCAGAAAACCCTCCCGCGGAAGGGCGTTGAGTACGTCGCCCTTCTCGAGCCAGGCCCGGCGAGCCTGCTCCACGCCGTAGGGCATCAGCGCCAGGTCCGCCACGCGATGGGCATCGGTGCTGATCACGACCTTCGCGCCCAGCGACTTCGCCAGCATCAGCTGCGTGTCCTTCAGGTCGAGGCGGTGTGGATTGGCGTTCAGCTCCAGAGCGACGCGGTTCTCGGCGGCGCAGGCAATCACCTGTTCGAGATCGAAATCGACCGGCTCCCGCTTGTTGATGAGGCGAGCGGTGGGGTGGGCCAGGACGTCGACGGCCGGGTGCTGCAGCGCCTTCAGCACACGCTCGGTCTGACGCGCCGCCGGGAGGCTGAACATGGAGTGGATGGATATCACCACCAGATCCAGGGCTTCCAGCATCTCATCCGCGAGATCGAGCGTGCCGTCGGCGAGGATGTCCACTTCCATGCTGCGAAGGATCCGGATCTCGGAATGCCGATCGGACACCTCTTTGATCTCGCCGAACTGCCGCTGAAGCCCCTCTTCGTCCAGACCTTCGATCATGGCGAGCGCCTTGCTGTGGTCCGTGATGGCAAAGTACTCGTAGCCGCGCTCGACGCAGCCATCCAGCATCTCCTCGATGCTGTTCTTGCCGTCTGACCAGGTGCTGTGCATCTGGAGATCGCCTCGCAGATCATCGAGCTCGACCAGGTCGGGAAGCTCGCCCGCCTCTGCCGTCGCGATCTCTCCCCGGGCCTCTCTGAGCTCCGGAATTATGTACGGAAGCCCCACGGCTCCGTAGACCTCTTCCTCCGTTCGGCCGGCCACCTGCCGTCCCGCCCGGCGCCTGTCCGCGTCCTCGGATTCCGCCTCGGCATCCGCCGGCATCGCCTCCTGTTCCGGCGTCTCGAGAAGCTCGAAGACCCCGTACTCTGAGACCGTCAGGCCACGGTCCAGCGCACGCTGCCGCAGCCGAATGTTGTGCTCTTTCGAGCCCGTGAAATAGACGAGGGCGGCGCCGTAGCTTTCGGCTGGCACGACTCGCAAATCCACCTGCAGCCCGCTTCTGAGCACGACGGAGCCGCGCGTGCCCCCGGCAGCAAGGACCTTCTCGACGGACGGGTACGACACGAAGCGCTCCATCACCGGCTCCGGCGCGCTCGAGAGCACCAGGATGTCGATGTCCCCGACCGTCTCACGGCGACGTCGATAGCTCCCTGCGACCTCCACCTTCTCCGCCTCCGCGTGAGCGCTCAGGTACTCCAGAAGCGGCGCCACGAAGCGATCGGCCTCGTCGAGGCGGTACCGCGCGGAATGCCGGTGGAACTGCTCGATTCCCGAGAGGATCAGAGCCTGTTTCTTCTCGCCGAAGCCCTTCAGCTCCGACACCCGGCCCTCCTCGGCCGCCGACTTCAGCTCCTCGACCGTCTCCACGCCGAGCTCCTTCCAGAGCTTCCTCGCGCTCTTCGGCCCGACCCCCGGCAGGCGCATGATCTCGACCAGAGTGCTGGGCACGTTCTCACGGAGCTCGGCGAGGACCCCCATCTCGCCGGTCGTGACGAGCTCGGTGATGTGACGAGCCAACTCCTTCCCGATCCCTGGAAGCGCTGTGAGATCCTCCTCGTCCGCCACCATGCGCTCGAGCCGTGTGGCGAGATCGGCGATGGTGCGGACCGCGTTCCGGTAGGCGCGAACGCGGAACGGGTTGGCTTCCTGGATCTCCAGCAGGTCGCCAACCTCGTCCAGCTGCTTCCCGATCTCGATGTTCTCGATCATGCGCCTACTCGATCCTCCAGCAGCGCCGCGAATCCCTCCTCGTCGAGTATGGTGACGCCCAGCTCGCCGGCTTTGTCGAGCTTCGAGCCCGACTCGCCTCCCGCCACGACGTAGTCCGTGCCCCCGCTCACGCTCGATGTGACCCGGCCACCCAGAGACTCGACGAGCTCCCTTGCCTCGCCGCGAGTCCACCGCTCCAGTCCCCCCGTGAAAACGAACTTCAGGCCCTCGAATGGCGCCTCCGGGCCAGAAGCGTCGGACGCACCCTCGGTCTCGATCAGCTCCACCGGCCCCGAGATCAGCTGATCCAGAAGGGCGGCGTTCCGGGGGTTGCCGAAGAAGGTCGTGATCTGCTCGGCCATCTTGGGCCCGACCCCATCGACCCCCTGGAGATCCTCGGCGGAGGCCGCCCGAAGGCCCTCCAGGGTGCCGAAATGTCGCGCCAGGTCCCGCGACACGGCCGCCCCGACCTCCGGTATCCCGAGACCGTAAAGAAAGCGCCGCAGCTCGACGGGCGAGGACTCCCGGATCGCTCTTACCAGGTTGTCGGCCGACTTCTCGGCAAACCCCTCGAGCTCGGCGAGCGCCTCCACATCGAGCGCGTAGAGGTCCGGCACGTGCAGGACCAGGCCCTCCGACACGAGCAGCCGAGCGGTCTCCTCGCCGAGGCCCTCGACGTCCAGAGCTCCGCGAGAGGCGAAGTGCTGGATCCGGCCGGCGAGCTGCGCGGGACAGTCGAAACTGTTGAGGCAGACCGTAAAGGGGCCCCGCTCCACGAGCTCGAAGCCGCAGGAGGGACAGGCGTCGGGCATCCGCCACGGGCGACCACGCCTCCGACCGGGCTCCTCGAGTCGCTCCAGCACCTGCGGTATGACGTCACCCGCTCTCTGGACACGCACCCGGTCGCCCTCTCGTATGTCCTTCCGGGCCACTTCTTCCCGGTTGTGGAGGCTCGCTCGGCTGACCGTCACGCCCCCCAGCTCGACGGGCCGTAGCATCGCGATCGGCGTCACGGCGCCGGTCCGCCCCACGCTTGGCACGATCTTCAGGACGCGGCTTATCTCTTTTCGGGGCGGAAACTTGAACGCGAACGCCCCGCGGGGATGGTGCGAGGTCGAGCCCAGCCGCGCGCGGTGGGCCAGGTGGTTCAGCTTGATGACGATCCCGTCGATCTCGTAGTCGAGATCATCTCGACCCCCGAGAAGCTCCGCATGGTACTCCAGGATCTCTTCGACCGAAGAGACGCGGCGTGCCATCTCCGAGGGCGCCAATCCCCAGTCTCGAATCGCCCGCAGGCCGGCGGACTGCGTCTCGGGTGGATCCGTGCCCTCCTCGAAGCCCAGGATGTCGTAGACGAAGATGTCCAGAGGGCGAGAGGCCGTGATGCCGGGATCCAGCTGCCTGAGCGAGCCCGCCGCCGCGTTGCGCGGATTGGCGAACGGCATCTTGTCGCTCCCCATCAAGCGCTCGTTGAGCTCCTCGAACGCCCCGATGCGCATGATCACCTCACCCCGCAGTGCGAGAACGCGGGGCACGGGTCGATCCACGGATCGCAGACGCAACGGGACCGCCGCGATCGTGCGCACGTTCTCCGTGATCCCCTCGCCCCGGATGCCATCTCCACGGGTCGAAGCCCGAGCCAGGGCGCCGTCTTCGTAAACGAGCTCGATGGACGCACCATCCAGCTTCGGCTCCAGCACGTACTCGACCGGGGTTCCCTCGCCCAGGCTCCGTCGGATGCGCTCGTCGAATCGTCGCAGCTTCCCTTCCTCCTGGGCCGAGTCGAGGCTGAGCATCGGAGCGACGTGCT
>JAUWDL010000313.1 GCA_030608825.1 Gemmatimonadales bacterium | reverse complement strand
GCGCTGCTCCAGGCCGCACCCGGGTCCCGGATGGTCTTCCGGTCCCAGTTCCAGATGACCTGCTGATAGGGCCGCACGATGTAGTGCAGCGGTGCCACCATGAAGTGCGCCAGGCGCGTGAACGGAATCATGAACATGATGGCGAACGCGCCCAGGATATGAAGCTTGATGACCCAGGGTAGCGCGAAGATCGCCCCGGTCTCGGGAGACAGCGTGACGAGAGACCACAGATAAGGGGACAGATCGGCCGCGAACCAGGATGCGCCCCAGCGATAGGCCAGAGCGATCCACAATCCCAGCACCACCTGGATGAACAGGAGCAGCGCGATGGCGACGTCCATCTTCGTGGTCACCGCACGGATGCGTGCGTTGGTGAACCGTCGGAACAGGAGGGAGACCAGGCCGACGAAGATGCTGACCCCGAACACGAAGGCGGTCACCTCGAGGACGAGCAAGCGGACGGGGACGCTGTTCCAGGCGAGGTTGGCCTGCGGGAGCATGAACGCGATGAGGTGCCCGAAGAACACCACCACCAGCCCGATGTGGAAGGGCACGGAGCCCCAGAACAGCTCCCTCCCCTCGAGGAACTGCGAAGAGAGCGACGAGATCGTGAACCCTTTTCGCGAGTACCTGTAGGCGAGGCCCAGGACGAAGACGGCCACCGCCACGTACGGAAACGCGACGAACAGGAAGGTGTTGAGGACGTTCATAGCATGCTCCCCGTGGGACTCGGGTTACCTTTGCCGGCTTCGATCTCCAGCTCCCGGCCGATGGAACCCAGGAAATCGTTGTCGACCTCCGGTGGCTTCCACTCGGCAAGGTCGAAGTCCTCCTTCAAGACCTCAACGAGAGCCGCCAAGGGCGCGCGGAACATCGTGCCCCGCTCCGCCGACGAGGCAATCAGAGTCTTGAAGTGCTTCCGGTACAGCTTGTTCTTGGCTTCCATGCGGTGAACACCGAACTCCTCGATCATCCTCTCCAGAGCGGGGTGGAGGATCTCCGTGACGAATTCGTGCGCAAGCTCGCGGTCGTCCCAGCGAGCGAGCAGCCGCAGCACGTTGGGCAGGTGATCCGGGAGCTCGCTTCCGGGGTCGACGCCGGCTTCACGAAGCTCCCGGTTGAGGTTGACGAGGAGCTCTCCCCGCTTGTAGTCGTCTCCGAAGACGACGTAGCCGACGGAAAGGGTCGTGATCGACTGCACGTCGAAGGATCGGGTGAAGATCTCCTGGACTT
The DNA here is from genome assembly GCA_030608825.1 of Gemmatimonadales bacterium. Taxonomy (GTDB): domain Bacteria; phylum Gemmatimonadota; class Gemmatimonadetes; order Palauibacterales; family Palauibacteraceae. Next base: position 1,737 of record JAUWDL010000313.1, on the reverse strand, counting down.
CATCCAGCGCCTCGGGCGTAAACGGTTCGCCGTCAGTGGGAAGGGACCGCGCGAAGGCGTCGATCTCCGCCGCCGCAATCACGTATCGACCCGCAAGCAGCGCGTACACGCTCTGGACCCAGGTCGGGTAGTCCCGACGCGGATAGTCGAAGAGCCTGGCCAGGTGCTCGTAGTGCGTCAGCGGGTGCATCGTCACGCGCCCCTCCGTGCCGTCCCGGCCTCGAACCCGAACCCCTCGCTGCCCCGCACATCGCCGGTGAACTCCAACATCTCGATGGCCTGCTCCCGATGGGCGGCCGGGATCACGAAGCGATCGTCGAACTGGGCAAGGGAGGTCAGGTGGTAGATGTCGTCAGCCAGACGCGGGGTCAGCCCCGTGTCGGCCAGCGCCTGCCCCACCGTCTCCTCCGGAACGTCACCCACCGTTTCCCGCCGGCGGTGGAGCCGGACCGCCATCAGCTTCTTGATCCGGTCCGCCACGGCGGCGGTGTCGCCCGCGCTGAACAGGTTCGCCATGTACTGGAGGGGGAAGCGCGCCTCATCGATGGTGCCGAAGAGCTGTTCCGTACTCGTGTCGTACAGCCAGCTGTCCGGCCAGATTTTGCCGATCGGGTTCATCTTCTCGGCCTGCTCGCTGTGGTCGACATCCGAGACCGAGGCCATCACCGGCAGCAGGGGCGGCACGTAGAAGAGCATGGGCAGCGTCCGGAACTCCGGGTGGAGCGGAAGCGCGAGGCCCCACGCCTTCACGAACTTGTACGTGGGTGAAGTCTGCGCCGCGTCGATCGTGGAGTCAGCGACCCCGTTGGCCTTCGCCGCCGAGATGACCTCCGGGTCGAAGGGATCGAGGATCATCTCCATCTGGCGCTGCACCACCTCCGCCGCGTCCGCCGAGGCGACCGCCTCGATCTGGTCGGCGTCGTAGAGCATGACGCCCAGGTAACGGATCCGTCCCACGCACGAGTGCATGCAGGCCGGCGCCAGGCCCGCCTCGATCCGCGGGTAACAGAGGATGCACTTCTCGGACTTGCCGGTGCTCCAGTTGTAGTAGCTCTTCTTGTACGGGCACGCCGTGACGCACATGCGCCAGCCGCGGCACACGGTCTGGTTGATCAAGACCACCCCGTCCTCGCCTCGCTTGTAGATGGCGCCCGACGGACACGCGGCGACGCAGGCGGGATTGAGGCAGTGGTTGCAGATCCGCGGGAGATAGAAGAAGGCCATGCGCTCCATCTCGAACATCGCCTCCTGCTCGGCGGGCGAGAGCCCCTCGAGGTTCGGGTCGTTGCGAGCGTAGTCGGGCGATCCGCTCAGATCGTCATCCCAGTTCGGCCCCATCTTGATGTCCATCGGCTCGCCGGTGATCATCGAGATCGGCCGGGCCGTCGGCTGATCGTCGCCGGCCGGTGACTCGATCAGGTCGAGGTATTTATAGGTGAACGGCTCGTAGTAGTCGTCGATCACCGGCATGTGGGGGTTGTGGAAGATGTTGGTGAGGCTCTTCCGCTTCCCGGCACCCTTCAGCTTGATCCCCTTGCCGTTCTTCGCCCAGCCGCCCTTGTAGATCTCCTGGTCCTCCCACTTGCCGGGATAGCCCGTTCCCGGCTTGGTCTCGACGTTGTTCCACCACATGTACTCCGCGCCTTTGCGGTCCGTCCAGATGTTCTTGCAGGCGACCGAGCACGTGTGGCAGCCGATGCACTTGTCGAGATGGAACACCATCGATATCTGCGAGCG
>JAUWDL010000358.1 GCA_030608825.1 Gemmatimonadales bacterium | reverse complement strand
TGCGATGGGTGGGTTGGGCGCGATCGCGCTCGCAGCGGGACTGGTCGCCTGCGGTGATGCGGCAGACGGCGGCGCGGCAGACGGCGGCGCCGGAGCCCGGGAGTCGGCCGAGAATCCCGTTCAGAGCGAGGCGGCCGGCTTCCTGACCGAATACCAGAGCACGTTCCAAGAGCTCTACTACGAGTCGTCGTTGGCGAGCTGGGCCATGAACACCCGCATCGTCGATGGAGACACCACGAACGCGGCTCGATACCAGCAGGCGCGGGAGGCGCAGGCCGCCTTCGAGGGGAGCGTCGAGAACATCGAGCGCATCCGGGGCCTGCTGGACCGGCGCGACCAGCTGAAGCCGCTTCAGACCGCCCAGCTGGCGACCATGGCGTACCGAGCTGCGCAGTATCCGGGCACCGTTCCCGACCTCGTCTCAGAGCGCATAGCGGCCGAGGCGGCGCAGGTCGAGATGCTGTACGGCTTCGAGTTCACGCTGGATGGGAAGCCGATCACGCCGAACGAGATCGACGAGATGCTCCGGGAGGAGGGGGATCTCGGCCGGCGTCGAGCCGTGTGGGAGGCCTCGAAGGAGGTCGGACCGGCCCTCAAGGACGGGATCATCCGCCTCAGAGATCTCCGCAACCAGACCGTGCAGGCGCTCGGCTATCCCGACTACTTCACGTATCAGGTGTCGGAATACGGGATGCGGACCGAAGAGATGCTCCAGCTGAACGACACGTTCATCCGGCAACTCCGGCCGCTTTATCGCGCGCTCCACACCTGGGTGCGATACGAGCTCGCGGAGCGATACGGCGAGCCGGTGCCCGACCTCATCCCGGCCCACTGGCTGCCCAACCGGTGGGCGCAGGATTGGAGCGCGCTGGTAGCGGTCGAGGGGCTGGATCCTGGCCCCGCTCTCGCGGAGAAGCGGCCGGAGTGGATCGTGGAGCAGGGCGAGAGGTTTTACGCAAGCCTGGGCTTCGGGGAGCTCCCGGACAGTTTCTGGGAGCTGTCATCGCTGTATCCGCTCGCTCCGGAGGCGGATTACAAGAAGAACACGCACGCCTCCGCCTGGCATCTGGATCGGGCCGCGGACATCCGCTCGCTGATGAGCGTGGAGGCGAACCCGGAGTGGTGGGAGACGACGCTCCACGAGCTTGGCCACATCTACTACTACATGACGTACAGCACGCCCGAGATCCCGTTGCTCCTCCGTCGGGGGGCCAACCGCGGCTATCACGAGGCGATCGGCTACCTGATGGGCCTGGCCTCCGTGCAGCGCCCCTTCCTCGTCGGCCGGGGCCTCGTCTCGCCCGACGCGGAGGTGGATGCCATGCAGCAGTTGCTCAGCGAGGGGCTGAGCTACATCGCGTACATGCCTTTCGCGGCAGGGACGATGACCCGCTTCGAGCACGACTTGTACGTGGAGGATCTGCCGCCGGACCAGTTCAACGCCAAGTGGTGGGATCTCGTGAGAAAGTACCAGGGAGTGGCTCCTCCAGAACCGCGAGGGGAGGAGCACGCGGATCCGCTCACGAAGACGCACATCAGCGACGACGCGGCGCAGTACTACGACTACGCGATCTCGTACGCGCTCCTCTTTCAGATGCACGATCACATCGCGCGGAATATTCTGAAGCAGGATCCGCGCGATGCCGACTACTGGGGTAGCGTGGAAACCGGCGATTTCCTCAGGGAGGTCATGGCGCCGGGAGCGAGCCGACCGTGGCGCGAGGTGCTCCGGGAAACTACCGGCCGCGATCTGGACGCGACGGCGATGGTCGAGTATTTCCAGCCGCTCTACGACTGGCTGGTCGAACAGAACGCGGGCCGGGAGCACACGCTGCCGGACGTTTAGTCCGCGACAGGAGCAGACAGGAGGAGTTGGAGAGGTGAGCACATACAAGATCGGCGTGATCTCTGGAGACGGGATCGGCCCCGAGGTCGCGGCCGAAGGCCTCAAGGTCCTGGAGGCGGCAGCCGGGCTCGATGACTTCGAGTACGAGCTGGTCGAGTATCCGTACAGCGGCGAGCACTATCTGAAGACCGGCGAGCTGGTTCCGGACTCCGTGATCGATGAGTGGCGAGAGCTGGACGCCGTGCTTTTGGGAGCGATCGGACACCCGGACGTCGAGCCCGGGCTGGTGGAGCGATCGGTGATACTCGGTCTGCGCTTCGGCCTCGATCTCTACGTGAACTTGAGACCCATAAAACTTTATTCAGAAACGCTTTGTCCACTCAAGGACAAGGGGCCTGATGACATCGAGTTCGTCGTCGTCCGGGAGAACACGGAGGGCATGTACTCGCAGATCGGTGGCCACCTCAAGAAGAACACGCCGGACGAAGTCGCGATCGTCAACGGCGTCTATACATGGAAGGGCTGCGAGCGGGCGTGCCGCTACGCGTTCGAGCTCGCGCGAAAGCGGGCGGCGGAGCGCGCGGGGCACGGCGAAGGAGGTCGGATCGCCTGCGTCACGCTCGTGGACAAGGCGAACGCCATCCGGCCGCACGACCTGTGGCAGCGGGCGTACGAGCACGTGGCCGCCGACTTCCCGGATGTCGAGACGGACCACGCCTACGTGGATGCCTGCTGCATGTGGATGGTGAAGAACCCCGAGTGGTTCGACGTGATCGTCACGACGAACCTGTTCGGCGACATCATCACGGATCTCGGCGCGATGCTGCAGGGCGGGATGGGGATCGCGGCCTCGGGCAACATCCATCCCGGGCGTACCTCGATGTTCGAGCCGATTCACG
>JAUWDL010000234.1 GCA_030608825.1 Gemmatimonadales bacterium | reverse complement strand
ATTCGGCGCCGACCTCGACGATCGGGGTGAGCTCGGCGTGCTCGCGCGCGAGGTCCCGCAGCTGCGCATGGTCGCCGATGATGGCCGGATCGGCCATGAGCTCGGCGAGCTCCCGATGGCGGACGCTCCGATACTGAACTTGACTGGTGAGAAGTGCGGCGGTGTCACTCATGCGAACTCATGGGAATCGTGGTTGAGGCGGCGATGTCACCCTATGCGCGGACCCTCGCCGAGAGGGCGCCGGCGGGCGGGAATGCGAGCCGGCGCTCAGCTCTTTTCGGACTCCGCTTCGTCTGGCTCGGCTGATTCGTCCGGCTCGTCGGCAGCTTCAGCCTCAGTCTCGGCGGCGGCTTCGGGCTCCGTGGCTTCGGCCGCCTCGGCTTCGACGGCTTCACCGGCCTCGACGGCTTCCACGGCCTCAGCGGTCGGCTCGGCCTCAGGGGCGGTCTCCGGCTCGCCCTCCGGCTCCTGCACCTCCACGGCGGCCTCGGGTTCCTCTACGGCAGCCTCGGGTTCCTCGGCGGCAGCCGCAGCCTCCGCTTCGGGCTCCTCCCGATCCTCCGCTGCGGCGGGCACCCGCCCGCTACCGGCACCGTACTTGGCTCGGAAGCGCTCCACGCGGCCCGCCGTGTCCACGAGCTTCTGCCGGCCGGTGAAGAACGGATGGCAGTGAGAGCAGATCTCCACATGGAGCTCGTCCACCGTCGCTCGCGTCTCCGAGACCCTCCCGCAAGCGCAGGTGATCAGGGTCTTCTTGTACTCCGGATGTATACCTGTTCGCATCGTGCTTTCCGTCTACCTGTTCGTGGGAAAAACAGCAGGAGAAGATAGCCGGCTCAAATTCCTCCCACAACGTCGGCGAAGATCTTCTCCCCGTCGAAGCGGCCGTTCTCGATGAAGACCTCGGACGTCTTGTGGCCGTGCGTGATGCTGCCGGCCATGTAGACGCCCGGAACGTTCGTCTCCAGGGTCGCCATGTCGATCGCCGGGACGCAGCTGTCGGGGTCCAGCTCGATGCCGACGCGGCGAAACAGATCGAAGTCCGGGTGAAACCCGGTCAGTGCGTACACCCTGTCGCACGGAAGATCCTCGCTCTGGCCGTCGGCGTTTCGGATCGTGACGGCCGCGGGGGTTATCCGGAGAATCTCCGCCCCGAACCTCGCCTCGATCTCTCCGGCCGCGATTCGGTTCTGAACGTCCGGAACGAGCCAGTACTTGACCGTCGGCCGGAACTCGGCATGCCGATTCACGAGCGTGACGCGGGCCCCGGCGCGATAGAGCTCGAGCGCCGCCTCCACGGCGGAGTTCTTGCCTCCGATGATGACGACCCGTTGTCCGAAGCTCCGGTGCGCCTCGTCGAAGTAGTGGCTGACGTGCGGGAGATCTTCGCCTTCAACGCCGACCGGGTTCGGGTGGTCGTAGTAGCCCGTCGCCAACACGAGCCTCGAGCAGCGGATCGATTCGGGTCCCAACCGGGTCTCCAGTCGGCATTCGATGCCGTCCTCGTCTCGAACCGCCGAGGCGACTCGAGCGTAGGTCCGGACGCGGAGTCCCTCGGTCCTCACGACCCCGCGGTAATACTTCAGCCCCTCCTCACGGGTGGGCTTCTGGCCGGCACAGGTCAGGGGATGCCCGCCGATCTCCATCCGCTCCGGCGTCGTGAAGAAGGTCATTCCGATCGGGTAGCGCATGATGGAGTCGCACACCGAACCCTGATCCACCACCAGCGGATCCAGACCTCTTCGCTTGGCGGATACCGCGCAGGCCAGCCCCACGGGTCCCGAGCCAACGATGATCGCGTCTTCCATATGTCTCCCCTCCAGGGGCTCAGATACGGAGGAGGCACCGCTCCTGTTCCGTCGCGGGAGGCGCCGGCTCGCTCGCTGGACTCTTATGGCTTCTCTATGTTGTTGACTTCTATCCTCTTCGGAGCGGCGCACGATGCCCATCGAGTTGGATCGCCTCAGGTCGTCCCTCTCCGACCGTTACGCCATCGACAGCGAGCTCGGCAGGGGCGGCATGGCAACGGTGTATCTGGCTACCGATCTCAAACACGACCGCCGTGTGGCCTTGAAGGTCCTTCGCCCGGAGCTCGCCTCCGCGATCGGCTGGGAGAGGTTCAAGCGCGAGATCCGAATCGCCGCTCCCCTCAATCACCCACATATCCTGCCGGTCCACGACTCAGGCGAAGCGGACGGACAGCTCTTCTATGTGATGCCGCTTGTCGACGGTGAGTCCCTGAAGGAGCGGCTACAGCGAGAGGGCCGGCTCACGACGGCCGATGCGCTGAAGATCACCCGTGAGGTTATATCCGCGCTCAGCTACGCCCATGGTCACGGCGTCGTGCACAGGGATATCAAGCCCGGCAACATCCTGCTGTCGGCCGGAGAGGCGGTCGTCGCCGATTTCGGGATCGCCAAGGCGCTCACCGAAGCCGGCACCGACCAGATGACGCAGACCGGTGACGCGTTGGGCTCGCCAGCCTACATGAGCCCGGAGCAGTCGCGAGGTGAGCCTGAAATCGATGGGCGCAGCGACATCTACTCGTTGGGCTGTGTTCTTTACGAGATGCTGGCGGGCGAGCCACCCTTCACGGGAAACACGCCCCTGGAGATGATAGCGCGAAGCCTGCGCGAGGAGGCTGCGCCGCTGGGAAGCAAGGTGGAGGGAGTCCCGCCCCCTGTCGAGGCGGCGGTGCATCGGGCCCTGTCGAAGTCCCCCGAGGACCGGTATTCCACAGCCACGGAGTTCGGCAGCGCGCTCGCGACCGGAGCCGACCCCGAAGAGCTGCGCACCACGCCCTCCGGGCGGCAGCGAATGGTCGCCGGGCTCTTCCTCGCCCTGGCCTTCGTGCTCGCCCTCACCCTCGCGTGGCGCTTCGTAGGCGAACCCGGCAAAGAGGCCGGCGGTCCGACGAGCGTCGTCTCGGACATCGCCGTGCTTCCCTGCAGCGCCGCCATGCCGGCGGACAGCGGCGCCGCCAGCGCGATCGCTCGGATCACGGCCCTCAACCTCGAGGGCATCCCCAATCTGAGGGAGACCCCTGTCCATACAGGCTTCCGGTGGTGGGACGCCCACCGCGAGGCCCCGGACCGGTGGAGCCAGGCCGCCGGCGCGCTCGGCGCCGAGCACGCGCTTCGGTGCACGCTCGTGCGCACGTCCCCGGATCGATTCGAGGCCCGCTTCGAGCTGGTCGACCGGTCGGGAAGCGTGCAGCACGCCTCGGTCGTCGGTGGGCCCGCGACGAGCCCGCCCGTGGGCCTTGCCGACTCTCTCACACTGGCGATCGTCCGCGCGCTGCGGCCGGCCGTCGTGCTGTCGGACCTCGGATATAGGGCACTCTCGGGGCACCACGTCGCGGCGATCCGGTCTTTGCTCGCAGGAGAGGCGGCGTTCCAGCGGGGTGCTTGGGCGTTGGCGCAACGACACTACACGGACGCGCTGAGTATCGACTCGAGCTTCGTTCTGGCTCGGTGGCGGCTCGCCGACGTCCGCCGATGGACGATCACGGCATCCCCCGCCGATTTCCGAGGCCTGGACTCGGCGGCAGCGACGCAGCTCGGGCAAGTGGATCGGCTGCTTCTGCAGACTCGGCTGATGGGCCACAGCCCACAGCAGCTGAAAGCCTACGAGGCGATAGCCCGGGAGTACCCTCGCGATGCCTACGCCACGCTCATCTACGGGGACGAGCTGTTC
>JAUWDL010000319.1 GCA_030608825.1 Gemmatimonadales bacterium | reverse complement strand
CCTCGAGCGGGATCCACTGCCCCTCTTGTCTCAGCTCGGCCAGTACCTCTCCGACCCTCCTGCCGGCACCGACGGTGACCGTGAGGTCATCGCGCCGATGATCCAGCTTGCCGTCGAGCGCGGCCGTCGACACGACGGTCGCCTGTTCCGGGATCGGCGGAGCCCCTTGGCGGAGCCCCACGGCGCCCGTCGCCAGCACGGCTGAGCCCGCGGCTCGTGTCGCGATGACCTCTTGCAGCTCCGCTTGGGTTCCCGGTGCGTGCCAGACGGGGGCGTCGCCGGCCTCCCGGCCCTCTTCCTCACCTTCTTCCCCGGCCGAGTCGCGCTCGCGGAGCCCCGCGAGTCGCCGAGCCTCGAGGCTCTCCGGGGGGAGCACTTTTCCGGGGTTGCACAGACCGCGCGGGTCGAAGGCATCCCTCACCGAGCGGAGCGTATGGAGCTCCGTCGATGAGAGCACGCGCGGCACGGACTTCAGCTTGTCGAGCCCGATTCCGTGCTCGCCGGTGATCGTTCCACCGGCGTCGATGCAGAGATCCAGGATCTCCAGCCGAGCGGCTTCGACTCGTTCGGCCTCGTCGGGATCGTTGACGTCGAAGACGATGTTCGGGTGCAGGTTCCCATCGCCGGCATGAAAGAAGTTGGCCAGACGGAGACCATGCCTCTCCCCGACGGCTTCGATCTGCGGAAGCAGCTCCGGGAGCATAGAGCGCGGAACGACCGTGTCTTCGACGAGGATGTCCGGGCCCAACTGCCCGAGCGCGCCGAAAGCACTCTTTCGGGCACGCCACAGCCTCTCTCGTTCCGCCTCCGATGAGGCGCTCAAGATCTCGCGGGGTGCCGCGATCCGGATCGCGGCGAGGGCGGCGGACATCTCCTCCTCGGCCTCCTCCGGCGCGCCCTCACACTCGACGACGAGTGCCGCTCCGACGTCCGTCGGCAGGCCGACCGCGAACGGCGAACGCTCGACCGTGCGGATCGTCGTTCCGTCGATGATCTCGAGGGCGACCGGCACGACGCCGGCGGAAAGGATCTCGGTGACCGCCTGCCCGGCTTCGCCGACCCGATCGAATAGAGCGAGCGAAGTGAGGACGGCGTCCGGTCGTGGGGCGAGACGCACCGTCACCACCGTCGCGATGCCGAGGGTGCCCTCCGATCCGATGAAGAGTCCGCCGAGATCGATTCCGCCCGATTCGCCGCGGTCCAGCGCCAGGGATTCGCCGTCCGGGAGGATCACCTCGAGCCTCAGGACGTGGTCGCTCGTCACTCCGTGCTTCAGGCAGTGCGGTCCCCCCGCGTTCGTTGCGACGTTGCCACCGATCGTGCAGGCCGAGGCGGAGCCGGGGTCCGGCAGGTAGCGAAGCCCGAGAGGCGCTGCGCGTCGCGAGATCTCGTCCGTGATGACTCCCGGTTCCACAACCGCCAGGCGCTCGTCGGCATCGAGCCGCAGGAGCCGGTCGAGCCGGCCGGTGCCGATGATCACCGCTCCCCGGGCGACCGCTCCACCGGTCAGTCCGGTGCCGGCTCCACGCGGAACAAAGGGGATCTCTGCTTCGTACAGCATCCGTACCGCACGCTGTAGCTCCTCACGCGTGCCGGGGAGCGCGACGGCGAGCGGAGTCCCGCGGATGCGGGTGAGCGCGTCGGATTCGTACACCAGGAGACGATCGGCTTCACGGATGAAGCCCGCAGGTCCCAAGAGGCGGCCGAGATCCCTCGCCAGAGCGCGTGGCAGGGCACTTGCTCTGGAGCTCGGGCGGGATGCGTCGAATGAGGTTCGCGGGGCCGGTTTCACGGCGCCACATTAGGCAGATCGCGGAGAGTGGGCAAGCGGCGGATCCGCCCGTCATACGGGCCGATCCGGGGTGTCCGGTTCAGCCGCACAGGCTTGACTATCATGAGTGCCGCGTTTACGATGGACCGATCACTGCGGGGTGGAGCAGTCTGGTAGCTCGTCGGGCTCATAACCCGAAGGTCGCGGGTTCGAATCCCGCCCCCGCTATCAAGGCCCTGCCGCGCGTCGCGCCTGGCGGGGCGTTTTTTACGCGCGGGACCAAACTCGTTCTCGGCCGCGGCGCGGACGAGACGGGCGCTTCGACATTCCGGGGTAGCTCAGTGGCCAGAGCGGGTGGCTGTTAACCACTAGGTCGTGGGTTCGAATCCCACCCCCGGAGCTGGCGGCTGCCGACGGGATCGGCGGTTCCGACGATGTCGGCTGGGTAGCTCAGTCGGTAGAGCACCGCGCTGAAAACGCGGGTGTCGGCGGTTCGATTCCGCCCCCAGCCATACGAAGGGGCGTAGCTCAACTTGGCAGAGCACCGGTCTCCAAAACCGGCGGTTGGGGGTTCGAGTCCCTCCGCCCCTGCTGCCTTCGTCGCGGAAGGTGCTCGCGTAGCTCAGTGGTAGAGCGCGTCCTTGGTAAGGACGAGGTCACGGGTTCAACCCCCGTCGCGAGCTCTCTGCTTTCGGGCGGAGACGCGCCCGTAGCTCAGGTGGATAGAGCATCGGCCTTCTAAGCCGAGGGTCGCAGGTTCGAGTCCTGCCGGGCGCATGCGGGCCGGATCGAGCGGTCATGACACCGGAGGCCCCCATCGTCTAACGGCCAGGACACCACTCTTTCAAGGTGGAGATAGGGGTTCGATTCCCCTTGGGGGCGTCAAGGAGGAGATCCGCAGCACGGGGCCGTAGCTCAGCTGGGAGAGCGCTGCAATGGCATTGCAGAGGTCGCGGGTTCGAGCCCCGCCGGCTCCACTTCGGAACGAGGCTGTGCTGAAAGCGCGACAACACGACGAGCGCCGCTAGCTCAATTGGCAGAGCAACGGACTCTTAATCCGTAGGTTCGGGGTTCAAATCCCTGGCGGCGTATTTCCACAGCTACCGACACCCAGCCCCACCTTCTGATTTGGTTTCGCCCGCCGTAACTAGCCCACAATCGGAG
>JAUWDL010000141.1 GCA_030608825.1 Gemmatimonadales bacterium | reverse complement strand
CCGGCCTCCATGCCGATGCGCTGCCGGAGAACCAGGGCCGCACGAATCGCATTGCGGTCCGTCCGCCAGTCCGGATGAGCCTCCCAGCCCCACCCCTTCCGGCCCTGCTCCCAACGAAGAAAGAGAGCCTCACGATCGTGGTACCGCGCTCCATGAAGCAGGAGGCGGTTGATCGTATCGGGGCCGCGCTCGTCCTCGGTGCCCTCGTCCACCGGAACATCCGGCCGGACGCCGAAAGGGAACGGGGGCTTGTCAATCGCCTGCTGATCGGCGGTCATTTACGGACTTCCTCCCAGACCTCTCGCACGAGAGGGTCATCTATCTTCCACAGATCCATGGCGTGGATGAGCGCGCGGACGTACTCCGCGCCGGTCCCCACGGACCCTTTGGCGGCGAGAAGCCCTCGGACCAGGCCCTCCCCGTCCTTCCAGACGCGCGCGTCTGGCGAGGGCAGAAAGCTCTTCGCTCGTACCCGGCGACCGTTCCTCCCGAACCGGACGGATTGCGCTTTCCTTCCTTCTCGCTGCCTCAGGTTGCGCAGGATGAGTCGGCTCTCGCCACGCGGAAGTTCGAACAGCACGGCGTCGCAGGCGCCGCCCTGGACCAGTCCGATCTGAGGGCACGGATGCTCCGGGTTGCCCCAGCGCGTCGTGTTCTGCCCCACGAACGCTCGGCGGAAGCCGTCCACGCGAACGGCCTCGCCCCGGTAGGTCGCCAGGGCGTTGTCCCACATGAGCGATCCATACGCCAGAATATCAGTCATCTATACAGCGCTCCCGCATCGAAATTGTGTCGGAGATCCTCGCTGTGCCGCCGGCCGGTCGACAAGGCACGTCGGAGCCGACGATCACGGCCCGGTTGACTTAGGACCGCATAACCCATGAGTTTATGAGTGCCGAGTCCTCCAGGCAACCGAAGGACACGGCTGGATCGACGACCGACGAACGGGCCGTTTCGCACGCCCTGGAAGCGATCTTCGCCCCCAGGAACGCGGTCGCGCGCGGACGGTTGCAGGGTTACCATGTGGGCCGGTCTTCTTGGCTGCCGGTCTCCGTCCAATCGCAGGAGGTGCGGAGTGCGCGTGACCTTCGTTCAGCCCCTCCAGGGCACGAAGTTCGGCTTTACCAAGATCCTTCGCGTAGAGCCGTTGGGCATGGAGTGTGTGAGCTCCACGCTCAAGCTGCACGACCACGAGACCTACTACGTAGACCTCCGCCTGGATAAGCCGAGAGTCCTCGAGAACCACCTCCGCGACTGGAAACCGCACGCGGTCGGCATCGCCTGCGGCTTCTCGACCGACGTCTACACGGCACTCGAGGGAGCCCGTCAGATCAAGGGCGTGCTGCCTGATACGATCATCTTCACGGGTGGGCATCACTCGTCCCTCATTCCCGGAGACCTGCTCTTTCCGGGCTCCCCCATCGACGCCGTAGTCGTGGGAGAGGGGGAGTGGCCCACGCTCGACCTCATCGACGCCATGGAGCGCGGCGACGAGCCTTCTGCCGTCCCTGGCGTCATGACGCTCCAGAACCTGGGAAACGGCTTCGTCAGTCGCGAGATCATGGCCAGTATGGACGATTTGCCGCTTCCCGACCGGGAGCTGTCGAAGCGGTACCGCCACCGGTACCACCATGGTTTTCGGGCGCCCTCGGCCTGCGTCGAGACGACGCGCGGCTGCCCGTTCAACTGCAACTTCTGCAGCATCTGGGTCTTCTATCAGCGACGCGCACGACGCTTTTCGACCGAGCGCATCGTCGAGGACCTCGAGCACGTCCGGCGCCTCGGGGAGCGGGACGTCTTCATTACGGACGACATCGCGTTCCTGCAGAGGGAATCGTACGAAGAGCTGGCGGATGCGATCGAGGCTGCCGGGCTGACCGACATGAGCTTCTCCTGCGAGACGCGGGCCGATCTGGTCATGAAGTACCCGGACACCTTCAAGCGGTGGAAGGAGATCGGGCTGCACATGGTCTTCCTCGGCATCGAGAAGATGGACGATGACGGGCTGGACTCCGTGCGAAAGCGCACCAAGGGCGGTGCTCTCACGAACCTCGCGGCGATCGAGTACCTGGAGGAATGCGGGATCAGCCCGCTGGCTTCGCTCATCGCCGACCCGGATTGGGACGACGAGGACTTCGATCGGCTCGAGGAGACCGTGAAGCTGCACAAGCTGACGAATCCCGGCTTCACGGTGCTCACTCCGCTTCCGGGCACGGAGCTCTGGGAAACGGTGAAGCACAAGATCACGACGGACGACTACGCCTACTTCGATGTGATGCACCTGGTGCTGCCGAGCAAGCTGCCGCCGGCGCGCTTCTACGAGCGGGTCGCGCGGCTGTACGGTCTAACGCGTGCCGACACGCACTTCGGGTGGGAGGCGGTCAAGAAGCTCGCGCAGATGGCGTTTCAGGGGAAAACCTTCGCCATGCGGCGGGTGTTCAGCGCCGTTTTGGACATGCGAAAAGGGTCCGCCTACCTCGACTACCCGGGCTCCATTCCGAAACCGGACTGGATGCCGGTGGGGTACGGGCGGGTCGATTGGGTGGACCGCGGGAGGTCACCCCTCGCCGAATCGGTCGCCGAGGCGGCCGAGAGCGAGATCAAGGCCGCGGTCGGCTAGAACGCCAGGCGCGGGCACCGCTCGCTCCGGGTATCGACCGCTGCGGGTTCCGGGGGCCCAAGGGGTCAGGCTTGAGGGCTACGGGCCCTCTAAGGCTCGACGTCAACCCCTTTCCAGAACGCGACGTGGTCCTTGACGTGGCTTGCGGCTTCGGAAGGTGCCTGGTAGTACCACGCCGCTCCGCCGTTTACCTGATCGCCGACCACGACGTCGTAGTAACTGGCGACGCCCTTCCACGGGCAGGTGGTTTGATGGTCGCTTTCCCGGAAGAACTCGCGGTTGATCGACTCCGGCGGGAAGTAGATGTTGCCCTCGACGGTCTCGAAGGTCTCGCTTTCCGCCAACACCTGATCGTTCCAGATCGCTCGTGCCATCACTCACACCCCGTTCAGCGGCGGTCCAAGAAGCTCGGGCGGGCGGGCGCGACGGCCCGGGCCGCCCCTACGTCCACCGATATATGTAAGGAGCCCGGCTCATGTTCCAGCGGATACTCGTTCCGGTAGATCTGACGGATCGCAACACGCCTGCGATCGAGACGGCTGGAGGGCTCGCCGCGGCGAACGGCGGAACGGTGGTTCTGCTACATGTCATCGAGACGCTGGATCTCCCCTTCGAGGAGCTCGAGGACTTCTACCACAAGCTCGAGGGGAAGGCGATGGATGCCCTGCTCGAGATGGCGGGTCCACTTCGAGAGGGCGGGGTGGAGTTCGACCCGAACGTGCGCTACGGCGACCGGGCCGAGGAGATCGTCGGGTTCGCCAACGAGGAGGGCACCGATCTGGTCGTGCTCACCTCCCACAAGATCGACCTCGAGAGCCCCGGAGCGAGCTGGACGACGCTCAGCTACAAGGTGGCGATCCTGGTCCAGTGCCCGGTCCTGCTCCTGAAATGACGCTCCATGGGTCGGGTAGGCGCCCGGCCATGGCTAAGGCTCGGGGCGGTCCTTGACCGGGATGACGAGCTTCAAGCCGGACCAGACCTCGTCGACGGCACACACCTTCACGTCGACCAGCCCGTTCCGAAGCGCCAGCCCCCTCACCACATCCCCGGTCACGTCCGTGGGCACCTTCGAGGCCTTCTTCGGCCACGACGCCCAGATCGCTCCGTTCCAGACGATCCGCCCCCTGAGCGTCGGCAGCGCCGCCTCGAGCCACGCTCGTTCCTTCGAGAAGGCATGTATGACGTCGTACCGGCGATCTCCCTCTCCGGCCGAACTGGCCTTCTCGATCAAAACGTCGTCGGGCAAGCCCTCCAGCAGCTCCTCGTAGTCCGCCGGTGCGCCGAGGGCGAGGACGACGTGGCCCTCCTTGATCCCAAGCTTCTTGGCGAGCGGAGTACCGGAATAACCCGCGGGCATCTCAGCCTGCCTTTCCGAGGTAGCGTTTCAGGGCCGTTCGTCAGGCCGTTCGTGGATCCGTCTGTCGATCCCGAGAATATTCGGCATATTGCTTCGCCGAGCCAGTTGGCCCTTCGAGTACTCCGCCCGGTCATGCGAGGTCGTATCGTGCGAATCTGGGACGTCGAGCCCGAGCTTCTCATCACACGGTTCAAGGTCTGCTGCATCGGGGGGCCAGAAGAGGCCTCGCTCGCGATCGCGTACGGAGCTTCGGCGCTCGGTCTGGTCTCGGAGATGCCGAGCGGCCCTGGAGTCATTCCCGATACGCTGATTCGCGAGATCGCGGCATCGGTTTCGCCCTCCGTATCGACGTTCCTGCTCACCTCCCGAACCGATCCGCTCGAGATCGTCGACCAGCATCGCCGGTCCGTGACGACCGCCATTCAACTGGTCGACAGAGTGGGGGCCCGAGCATACCGCGAGCTCCGACAAGTGCTGCCCGGCGTTCGGCTCGTCCAGGTCGTGCACGTGACCGGCCCCGAGTCGTTGGAGGAGGCGGTGGATTCGGCGCGCCACGCGGACGCCCTCCTGCTCGACTCCGGGCGGCCCGATCTGGCCGTCAAGGAGCTGGGAGGAACCGGGCGGGTTCACGACTGGGAGGTAAGCCGGGCGATACGTGACGCGGTGGAGGTCCCCATCTTCCTCGCGGGCGGCCTGGGGCCAGACAACGTGGCCGAGGCCGTCCGGGCCGTCCAGCCGTTCGCCGTGGACGTGTGCAGCGGCCTGCGCACCGACAGGCGGCTGGACGAAGCCAAGCTGCGCGCCTTCGTCGCCGCCTTGGCGTAGCTTCGGGCGTGTTGTGCGTGGCTCCGGCCTACTTGTTCAGTATCTAGACGATCGTTGATATGAACGCC
>JAUWDL010000049.1 GCA_030608825.1 Gemmatimonadales bacterium | reverse complement strand
AGGCTGATGTCGGGGATTTGAGACCGGACGCTCGAGAAGATCTCGTCGGCCGTCGGGTGGCTCGACGCGGCATATAGCGTGTCGTGCACGGCGGCGCGCTGGGCCGTGTACCGATGGCCGCCCGCCCCGAGCGCGCGTCTGAACTCGCGCTCCAATGACTCGCCCGCCTCGCCGTGTATCGCTTCGCTCACGCCCTTCTCTCCGCTTGAACCGCTCGCTTATACGGAATGCGACAACGTAAGGGTCCCTTGGTGGGCGATCAAACGAGCGTATTCTGGAGGAATCCGGGAGGACGACTCAGTCCGTCGTGAGCTCCGCCCAGCGCTCGTCGCTACCGCCGATCTCCAGGTGGAGAGGGTCCGAGAACTCGCCCAGCCTGCGCTGTAGCTGCGCCACCAGGAGCGGCACCCGGTCCGCCGGCACCAGTCCATGTTCGGTGATCCTCTGGCCGGAATTACCGTTTGGCCTGACTCCCGGCGAGAGGCACGCGCTATACAGCCTGCGTCGATCGCCATCGAAGCGCGTGAACAGGAAGAACTCCGTGGAGCCCTCCAGCGTCTCGAGCGGCGGAAACACCCAGACCTCGGCGATCTCGGAAGGGGAAACGGTCCTGCCCAACTCCCGGAGGCGAAGGTCCATGCTCTGGTCCTCGCCGCCCCCGTTCAGGGACACGCCCATCAGACCTCCTCGTCGTGGTGACGAGCCACCGCTGCGCTGGCGCGCCAGTGGCTACTGAGAGTCAGATGGACAGGACGCGCAAATATAGGCCACGTGGGCCGTTTTCTTCAAGGTCCCGGCGCTGCCTCCGGATCCCCGGGCCGGGGCCGCGTCGGACCAAGCCCCTTCTTACGAAGCGCAAGTCGGGCGCTGGCCAGCACCTCGGCGCGCGACGCCTCGAGCGGCCCCTTGATGTGCACGCCCGCCGCCTTCGTGTGCCCACCGCCCCCGTGCTCGCGCGCGATCGCGGCGACGTCGGCCTCTCCGTTCGACCGAAGGGAGACCTTGGTCGACTTGTCGGGCAGCTCTCGGAAGAGCACGGCGATCTCTACGCCGCGGAGCTGCCGGGCATGCTCGACGATGCCCTCGAGATCGGCCGAAGCCGCTCTCGACTCCTGGAAGTCCTGGCGCCTCAGGGTAATCGACGCCAGCGGCCACTCGGGATCCCGCTCGAGGCTGGAGAGCGCCCGACGCAGCAGCTCGAGGCGCTCGTCGGTGACCTGCCCGTACAGCTTCCTGTACATGTCCTGAGGATCTACGCCCGCCCTCAACAGATTCGCGCAGATCTCGTGCGTCCGGGAGGTCGTGTTCGCGAACCGGAAGGATCCCGTGTCGGTGACAATGGCGACGTAGAGCGCCTCCGCTTCCGGCCGGGACAACGAATCATCCGGCGTGGCAATGAGATCGTATATCAGCTCTCCCGTCGCGCACGCCGTGGCGTCGCGTATCGCGGGATCCCCGATCGACTGCGGCGTGGAAGGGTGGTGGTCGATGACCGCGATCCGCCGGCCGCGCATCGCGGCGTGCACGTCTCCGAGCCTCGAGGGCTCTGACGTATCCAGAACGATGAAGAGGTCGGCCCTCTCCAGGGCACGCCGGCCCTCTTCGGCCTTGTGGGACCACGGGGTGAGGTGGTGCAGCAGGAACTTGAAGGTCTCTGGAAACGGCGTCGGGTTGACGATCGCGGCCTTTACTCCCTGGCGCTCCAGATGGAGAGCCAGGGCAACCTCACTGCCCGCTCCGTCGCCGTCCGCGTTGATGTGGGTCGTCAGCACCGGGTGGCGGGCCGCCTCGATCTCCGATCGAAAACGCTCGAACTTCCGAGCGTGCGAATCAGGAATCGGGCACGTCCGATCCTGGCGCTTCCAACTCGACCGGCTCGTCGGAGCCCGACAGAATCCGGATGTAGCAGTACGCCGTCAGTACGGTCACGGAGCCCATGCTCAGGAGCATGAAGAACCACGCGAACGGAGCGATCGAGGATCCTTCCATGAGATGTCCCTCCTTCAGGACTCCGCGGCCCCGGGGTCGGCAGCGGGCGAAGCTCCGGCCGCTACCGCCTTACGCACCCACGCCTGGTGGATCAGGTACAACCCCAAAGCCAGCAGACCCAACATGACCAGTCGACTGAACCAACGGTAGACGAGCGTCTCCGGATCGTAGGCGATCGGCGCATCTGGCACGTCACGCATGAGCAGCGTGGGAACGGCCTCCGTCACGGCCCACCAGCCCAGGAGGATGAAGAGGAAGATCGGCGTCACCCACTTGATGATGAACTTGTAGATGAGGGGGACTCTGAGGTCCGCCCCGATGTGCATCTCCTTCCAGCCGCGGTCGATGCCGAAGATCCAGGAGAAGAGCACGATCTCGATGGCGGCGAAGATGACGAGGCCGAAAGTCCCGGCCCAGTAGTCCCACACGTCCAGGAACTGCCGGTGGTAGAAGAGGATGTGCAGGGTGCCGAGAGCGACGGCGAGCCCCATGACCATCAACACGGCCTGCTTTCGGGTCCGCTCGTACTCCTGCTGCAGGAAGGCTACCGCGGGGCTCGAGAGCGCCACGCTCGACGTGATCCCGGCGATGAACAGGAGGAAGAACCAGAGGAAGCCGGTGACCTGACCCCAGAACTGGCCTCCCGGCAGTCCCTGGAAGACGACGCTCATCGCGACGATGCCGAGGTCGTAGGTGCCGCCCTCGGCGATCGCGGTCGCACCCGCCACGCCGAAGAAAGTTACCGCGGCCGGAATCGCGATCGTCCCGCCGAGCACGACTTCGGCGAACTCGTTCGTGGCACCGGTCGACAGCCCGGTCAGGGTCACGTCATCCTTCTCCGTGAGGTAGGACGAGTAGCAGTGGATCGTACCCATCCCCAGGGAGAGCGTGAAGAACATCTGGCCGGCGGCCGCCAGCCAGACCTTCGCGTCCGACAAGCTGGTCCACTCGGGATTCCAGATGAAGTTGAGCCCCTCCGCCGGCGTGCCCACGGCGGGGGGCAGCGTGAGGACGCGGATCATGAGGATGAACGCGAACAGGAAGAGGATCGGCATCCCGATCAAGGCGAGCTTCTCGATGCCCCCGGCTATGCCGCGCGACAGCACGGAGTAGAGGAAGACGATCGTGATGAGGAAGAACGCCACCGCCACCCAGCCACCGTGGATCGACCCATCGAAGACGTCCTGGTAGGAATACAGGTACTGCGCCACCTGGCTGAACTCGCCCAGACCGAAGTACCCCCCCGTGAGGCTGAAGAAGCTGAACCCCAACATCCAGGAGACGACGTATGTGTAGTAGATGAAGACCACGAGCGGCATGACGATCCCGAGCACGCCCAGATACTTCGCCCACTTCCGCTTCCGGTCGCCCAGCTCGTCGAACATGCCGGGGATCGTGGCGTGGCCGTGCCGGCCGCCGAACCTGCCGATCGTCCACTCGACCCACATGAGCGGGATCCCGAGCAGCAAGAAGGAGATGAAGTACGGGATCATGAAGGTGCCGCCGCCGTTCTGCGCGGCCTGCACCGGGAAGCGAAGGAAGTTGCCGAGTCCGACGGCGTTCCCGGCCATGGCCAGGATCAACCCGATCCGGGTCGCCCAGCGTTCCTGCGCGTGTGTGTGAGCGCTCAAGGCACCTCCCGCCTCCCTACGTGGCACATCAAGGCGCTCACGCTATCCGCCGCTCGAGGACGGTGTCAAATGGGAAGGCGCTTTCGCAGCTTGGCCCAGGTCGAGCCGAGGTGTACCCAGTGCGCGGAAGCCGCGCCCTCGACCTCGCCGGCCGCCGCCGACCGGACGAACCCCTCCGGCCCGTCGAAGGGCGTGAGCTTCACCCTGCCCCTTCCGATCTCTCGAAGCGTGTGGGCATCGCTCCCGGCGCCGACCGGCAACCCATGCTCCTCGGCCCAGGATCTGGCGCGCTCGTTCCTCTCCGGGTCGTGCACGCGCGCGTTGAAGACTTCTACGACATCCACGCAATCGATGACGCTCGCAAGGTAGGCCTCGTCACTTCCCCGCCAGCGATCGAAGGGATGCGGCAGGTAGGTGATCCCTCCCTGTGAGCGGATCGCCTCGGCGACCTCCCGGAAGCTGCCGCCGGGAGGGATGTGCTCCTGGAGGAAGAGTCCGATGAGGTCGAGGCCTTCCGCGGTCCGTACTTCCTCGCCGACGATCACGAGATCCGGAGCCGACCGGTGGGCCTCGAACGCCCCCTCGATCTCATCGTGGTCGGTGACCGCGATCCGGTCGAGGCCGACGCGGCGCGCCGTGGCGACGACATCCGCGGGATCGCTGAGGCAGTCCTTGGAGTGACGGGTGTGCATGTGGAGATCGACGGACCAGAGCCCACCCGAGCCTTCCCCGCCCTCGCCGGCGCGTCCGATCGAGTCCCAGGCGGCGCGGGCCGCCGCTTCCAGCTCGGACAAAGATCCCCCGTTCTCGACGATGATGTCCGCCCGGCTGCGCTTCTCCTCGCCCGAGAGCTGCGCGTCGTTCAACGCCGTGAACTCCTTCTCGGAGAGCCCGCGCTCCCCGCACACCCTCGACTTCCGCACCTCCAGCGGGGCATCGACGGTGACGACCAGGTCGCAAATCTCGTCCAGCCCGGTCTCGAGGAGAAGGGGCACCTCCAGCACGGCGACACCGCGCCGCCTGGATCGTGCTTCGTCGAGCCGCTCGCTCAAGAGCTCCAGCACGGCGGGGTGAACGATCCCCTCAAGCCTCCGTCTGGCGTCCGAGTCCTCCGTCACGATGCGGCGGAGCGCGGGCCGGTCGAGGCTCCCGTCCGATGCCAGAATCCGGTCGCCCCAGTTCTCTCGGATGCGCTCGAGCGCCGGACGGCCGGGTCGGACCGCCTCACGCGCGAGCTCGTCCGTGTCGATCCGATCCGCGCCCCACGCCTCGAACAGGCGGCCTACCGCGCTCTTGCCCGATCCGAGCGTGCCGGTGAGCCCGACGAGCATCATAGCTCGGTCAGCGATTCGGAGTGTTCGTCGGACGCCCCGAGCGCTTCCAGGAAGTCTTCCAGAACCGACGCCGACACGCGCTCGACTTCCTCCTCCGAGAGGCCCTTGAGCGGGATCTGTCCGCCGGCCAGCATGCCGTGCCCGCCGGCCGATCCTCGATCGCCGATCACTCCCCGAACGAGATCGCCGGCGTGGGCGACCGGCTTCGAGCTGCGGACGGATATCAGGAGCTGTCCACCGAACGTGCCCGCGGCGACCGCCCACTCGGTGCCTCTCGCACGGATCAACAGGTCGGCCAGCTCCGCCACCATGTCCGGGTAGACAAGCTTCCCCGCGGGCGCGATTATCACGCGCCCGTACCGGCGGGCCTCCTCCAACGCCCGATGGACCGACCGGAAGTAGCCCTTCGGGAGTGGAGGGTGAAGGATGCGGGAGTAGGCTTCCGGATCGATGCGGGGATACAGATACAGGCTCGCGCTGATGTCCGCCCGAGAGGCCTCGCGTCCCAGATCGGCGGTCTCGGTTTGGATGCCGTAGAACAGGCCCGTGGCCAGCCGGCGGTCGGGCTCCAGCTCGGCGGCCCGCAGGTACTTGACGAGAATCGAGCAGTTCGCCCCATACTCCGGTCTGACGTCGGCGAAGGGCGACGCCTCGGTCTCGGGGCGGCGGGGGTGATGGTCGATGACGACGTTGGCGATCCGTCCGGCCGGCAGCGAGTTGTTTCCCGCCCGCGGTTGCGTGTCAACGAGGGCGACAATCGTCCCTGGGCTGATTCCGTTCTCTCCGCCGAGTCGCTCGAAGTCGATCCCGAGCTCGCGGATCAGTGCCTGGTTCTCGGCCCGGCCCACGATGCCTCCGAAGGCGAGCGTGGTCCTGAGACCCTCACACTGTTGAAGCAGAAAACCCAGCGCGGCGGCGGAGGCGAGGGCATCGGGATCGGGGTTGTCGTGCGTGACGACCAGCAGCTCCTCAGCGTCCTCGACGGCGTGCAGCAGAGCAGCTAGATGTTCGGTCTCTTCGCCCGTGACCTCATCCGGCTCGCGGGGGCCGGTCAATCCGAGCAGTCCCCGGATTCGGCCCGGGACCTGTCGACCGCTGCGCGGATGTAGGCCGGCAACTTGTCAGCCATCAGCCGCTCCAGCCGAAGGCGCCCGTAAGGAACGGATTGGTGCTCGCCTCGCGCTCCACGTTCGTGTCCGGTCCGTGGCCGGTATGCAGGATGGTGTCACCGGGAAGCGTGAGGATCTGCTCGCGTATCGAGCGGAGAAGCTCCGCGGTGTCTCCTCCAGGCAGGTCCGTGCGCCCGATCGATCCGGCGAAGACGCCGTCGCCAACGAACGCCCGGCCCTCGGTGGAGAGCACGACGCCCCCGGGAGAGTGGCCCGGAGCATGACGCACCTCGAGCTCGACCCCGGCCAGGGCGAGCCGCTGGCCGTGCGAGAAATGCTCGTCGGGCGGGGGGGGTTGCCGCATCGTCAGCCCGAAGGCGGCGGCCTGCTGGGCCGACGCTTCGTAAAGGGGCAGGTCGGCGGGGTGCAGGTGCACCGGGATCGAGTGCGCGCGCACGAGCGCCTCGACTCCGGCCACGTGGTCCACGTGGGCGTGCGTGAGGAGGATGGCGACCGGTACGCCTTCCCAGCCCTCGATCGCCTCCTCCACCCGCTCCGGCTCGAACCCCGGATCGACGATGAGCGTCTCGCGCTCGCCTTCGCGGCGCAGGAGGAAACAGTTGGCGAGAAACGGCCCGAGCTCGAGCCTCAGGACCTCCAGCGGCTGGGACACGCGTCCCGCGGCGCGGGCGTCTCTAGGCGGAGAAGGAGTCGCCGCAGCCGCACCCACCCGTCGCATTGGGGTTCTCGAAGGAGAAGCCGGACCCCTGGAAGCTGGAGTGGTAATCGATGACGACGCCGCCGAGGTATTGGGCGCTGAACGGGTCGATGAACAGCCGGATGCCCTGGGACGGCACGACGAAGTCGTCCTCCCGCGGATCCTCCTCGATATCCAGCCCGTACTCGAAGCCGGAGCAGCCACCCGGCCGGACGCTGACGCGCAAGCCGGCCGAATCCAGGCTCAAACTCTCTTGTTCCAGGAACTTGCGAACCTCCGTCGCCGCCAGCTCCGTCAACCCGACGTCCACGGCGCCGATATCAGATGTCGTCGTTCCGCTCATATCTCCCATTTCCTCTCAGGCTATCTCGCGAAACCCGCCGAGCTGCGGCGCAAATCGTAGGCCACGCACTCCACGCCTGTCAACCGGCCGGGTTCGGGATCGGCCCGCGCGCGGAACCGATCCCTGTTATATAAATGAAAGGGGAGTCCGAAGTTCCTGACGCGCCGTCAGAAGCCGAAAGGTCCGTAGAAACATGAGCCAGGAGAGTCGAGTGGGAGGGAGCACGCCGATGCACATAGAGGATGTCGACTTCGCCGATGCGGAACACCACCAGGTGGTGATCGTGGGAACCGGCCCGGCGGGCCTCACGGCGGCTCTCTACACCGCCCGGGCGAAGCTCGCCCCGGTCGTATACCGCGGCCCGCAGCCCGGCGGTCAGCTCATCACGACCACGGACGTGGAGAATTATCCGGGATTCCCGGAGGGGGTGCTCGGTCCGGAGCTGATGATGAAGTTCGAGGAGCAGGCAAGCCGGTTCGGGGCGGATCTGCGATATGGAACGGTGACGATGCTCGATCTGGCACGCCGGCCGTTTCGGCTGCTCGTGGACGAGCGCACGCCGGTCACC
>JAUWDL010000189.1 GCA_030608825.1 Gemmatimonadales bacterium | reverse complement strand
GAGAACCGGATGTTCCGCTTCCAGCCGGTCCAGGTCGGCGGCTGCTTCCTCGGCTTCGGCCTCGAGGCCCAGCCAGACGAAGACTCGATCGGGTCCGTACTCCGACGGATCACCCAGCGGCTCATCGGCGATCGGCACCAGCCCACGTCCGTTCTTGCCTGTGCTCTCCGCGATCAGCTGCTCGGCCCAGAGTCCGAAAGAAGCCATGGCACCGGTCGCGGCGAAGGTCACCTTGTCGCGGCCCTGGAGCGCGAGGGTCGCCAGCGCCGTCCCGAGCCTCGCGCCCGGATTGTGGCTTGCCGGAACGACCGGGCCGCAGAGCGCCCGCATCGCTCGTGCCCGCTCCAGCAGCTCCTGCGTCGGCAGGCCGGAGAGAGCCATCGGGACGAGCCCGAAGTACGAGAGGGCGGAGTATCGCCCGCCGATGTCCGGCGGGTTCTCGAAGCAGGCCCGGAAGCCGCAGGCGGCAGCTTCTTCGGCGAGCGGGGTCCCGGGATCCGTGATCGCCACGAAGCGGTTGCCTGCGGCGCCCACCGTCTCCTCGAGGCGGGCCTGGAAGTACCGGTTGAAGCTCATCGTCTCCAACGTCGTTCCGGACTTGCTGGCAACGATAAAGAGCGTGGAAGCGAGGTCGATCTGGCTCTCGATCCGGCTGACGGCCTCCGGGTTGGTGCTGTCCAGAACGAGCAATCGGGGCCAGCCCTCCCGCGCGCCGAACGTACGGCGAGCCACCTCCGCGGTCAGGCTGCTGCCGCCCATTCCGAGCAAGACGACCGCGCTCGTTCCTTCATCTCGCACCTGGGCGGCGAAGTCGACGAGATCCGGGGCTCGCTCGGAGAAGAGCTCGACGGCGTCGAGCCAGCCAAGCCGTCCGCTGATCTCTCTGGCGGCCTCCGGCTCCCAGGCGCCCCAGACGGACGCATCCCGAGCGTAGACCCTTCTTCCGAACTGAGCGCCCTGCAGCGCGGCCAGCGTCGCCTCGACGGCGCTGTCGGCGCCTGCGAGGTCGAACCGAACGACCGTGAGCGATTCCGTGAGTGCTTCGCACATCCGGTCAACGATCGTGACCATGAGCTTGTCGAAGGGCTCGATGAACTTCTGAACGCCTTCGTTCTCGAGCTCCCACGTCACGCGATCGAAGTCGATGCCCGCTCCCGAGAGCTCCGCCATGACCCGCTCGGCTTCGTCGAGGTCGAGAGCGACCGTGTCCTCCACCCTGCCGTGGTCGGCGAACGCCTCGATCGTGGAATCCGGCATCGTGTTCACGGTGTAGGCGCCGATCAGCGGCTCCACGTAGCGGACATCGTCGTACAGCGGGTTCTTCGTGCTCGTCGACGCCCACAGCATCCGCTGCACTCGCGCCCCAGAGCCGGCGAGCGCCTCCCACCTGTCGCTCGCCGCGATCCCCAGGAACCTCTGGTACGCCAGCTTGGCGTTCGCCACGGCGGCCTTTCCGAGCAGACGCTCCGGCCGCGGCTCATGGTCTGTCCCCGGGGAGATTC
Organism: Gemmatimonadales bacterium; assembly: GCA_030608825.1. Lineage (GTDB taxonomy): Bacteria > Gemmatimonadota > Gemmatimonadetes > Palauibacterales > Palauibacteraceae. Next base: position 2,692 of record JAUWDL010000189.1, on the reverse strand, counting down.
GCACCCCGAGGAGGAGATCCGTCAGGGAGTCGATCCGGCTGAGGAAGAAACTGGCCACCGACGCCACGTCGTCGACCGGCCGGCCTTCCCGGAGGCGGCGTTCCAGGCCTTGGACGTAGGCCAACGCGATCGCCTCGTAGCTGTCGATGGAGAACAGCAGGGTGACGTTCACACTGACGCCCCGGTAGATGCACTCTTCGATCGCGGGTACGCCGGCGGCGGTCCCCGGAATCTTGATGAGGACGTTGGGACGGTCCACCCAGGCGTGCAGCCGACAGGCTTCCTCGATGGTGGCGTCCGTGTCATGCGCGAGGTAGGGGGAGACCTCGAGGCTCACGTAGCCATCGACGCCCTGGGAGCCGTCCCATACCGGCCGCAGCACGTCGCACGCGTCCTGAATGTCCCTGACGACCAGCTCCTCGTAGATGTCCCGCACCGAGCGTCCCTCGGCCGCGAGCTCCGAGATCTGGTCGTCGTAGTCGTGCCCCTTGGAGATCGCCTTGTTGAAGATCGCCGGGTTGGACGTCACGCCCCGCAATCCGTCATCCCGGACGCGTCGCTCAAGCTCGCCGGAGCGGATCATCCCGCGCGTCAGGTTGTCCAGCCAGTAGCTCTGGCCGTGGCTCAGCAGCTCGTGAAGTGGGTTCATTTCAGCCAGTTCTTCTCGATGGCCAGCACCTTGTCAAGCCGGCGCTGGAACCGTTCCTCCGCCTCGTAGCGGGCGCTCAGGAATGTGCGCAGGATCTCTCGGGCCACCTCGATGCCGATGATCCGCTCTCCCATGCAGAGCACGTTCATGTCGTCGTGCTCGACCCCCTGGTGGGCCGAGTAGGTGTCGTGGGACACGCCGGCGCGCACGCCGGGGACCTTGTTCGCCGCCACGCAGACGCCCACCGCGCTCCCACAGATCAGAACTCCCCGGTCGGCTTCGCCGTTCCGGATCGCGAGGGCCACCTTCTCGGCGTAGTCCGGGTAATCCGCCGATGCCGTGTCGTACGTGCCCACATCCGTGACTTCGTGGTCCTCCTCCCGCATCAGGCGGGCGAGGTCCTCCTTGTAGCTGAAGCCCGCGTGGTCCGAGCCGATCGCGATGCGCATGGTCGACTCCTTCAGCGAGGTGTCATGCGAGCTGTCAGGCGTCCCCGAGCACCCGTCGGGCATGCTCGAGCACGTTCTCCACGGTGAAGCCGAACCGGCGGAACAACTCCGGCGATGGAGCGCTGGCCCCGAACCGGTCGATGCCGATCACCGCTCCTCGGTCTCCGACCCATTCCAGCCAGCCCTGGGTGGCGCCCGCCTCGATTGCCAGACGTTTCTCGATCTCCGGGGGGAGCACGGCGTCCCGGTACTGGGACGGCTGCTCGCGGAACAGCTCCCAGCTCGGCATGCTGACGACTCGAGCATCCACGCCTTCCGTTGCCAGCGCATCGCCCGCCTCCAGGGCGAGAGGCACCTCGGATCCACTCGCGATCAGGATGATGTCGAGCCGCTCTCCCGCCTCTCGCTTGAGCACGTAGGCTCCCTTTCTGAGGCCGGCCGCCCCGCCGAGCACCGAACGGTCGAGGATCGGAAGCTTCTGGCGCGACAGGACCAGCATCGTCGGACCATCCAGGCGCTCGATCGCCGCCCGCCAGGCACAGGCGACCTCCGTCGCGTCGGCGGGCCGAATCAGCTGCAAGCCCGGCATGGCACGCAGAGAAGCCAGGTGCTCGATCGGTTGATGCGTCGGCCCGTCCTCCCCGAGCCCGATCGAGTCGTGCGTCATCACGTAGATGACAGGCAGGCCCATCATGGCGGCGAGCCGGATAGCGGGGCGGGCGTAGTCGGTGAAGACGAAGAACGTGGCGGCGTACGGGCGGACGCCGCCGTGCAGCGCCATGCCGTTGCACGCCCCGGCCATGCCATGCTCGCGAACACCCCAGTGAAGGTTGCGCTCCCCGAGTGACTTCGCTGACAGGCTCCCGGAGCTCGCGATGATCGTCTTCGTCGAGCCGGACAGGTCCGCACTCCCTCCGATGAGCCACGGGATCCGGTCGGCGATACCGTTCAGGACCAACCCCGAAGCGGCGCGTGTGGCGATCGGTCCATCCTCGGGCGCGAAGTGCGGGATCTCTTTGTCCCAGCCGTCGGGAGGGACTCCCGCAACCGCGAGCTCCAGGGCGGCGGCCTCCTCCGGGTACTCGGCAGCGTAGGCCGCAAGCCGGGCCTTCCACTCACCCTCGAGCTCCTGGCCGCGCCCCCCGAAATCCATGTGATCGGTGACCCTGGACGGGACGAAGAACTTCGCGTCCTCCGGCCAGCCGTACGCGCGCTTGGTCAGGCGGATCTCTTCTTCACCGAGTGGAGCGCCGTGGGCGTCGGCCGTGTCCTGCTTATGGGGAGATCCGTAGGCGATGTGCGAGCGCACGACGATGAGGGAGGGGCGCGCGCCCTCGTCCCGGGCCGACGCGATAGCGGCGTCCAGCGCGTCGAGGTCGTTGGCTCGATCGCCGATGTTCTGGACGTGCCACCTGTATCCTTCGAAGCGGCGCTCGACATCGTCGGAGAGCGCGAGATCCGTGCTCCCCTCGATCGTGATTCGGTTGTCGTCGTACAGCCAGATCAGCTTGCCGAGGCCGAGGTGGCCCGCCAGCGAAGCGGCCTCGTGCGAGGCCCCTTCCATCATGTCTCCGTCCGAGCAGATGACGTAGGT
>JAUWDL010000286.1 GCA_030608825.1 Gemmatimonadales bacterium | reverse complement strand
CAATGCAGATTCCAGGCTCTCCACCTCCGAGCTCGAAGGCGTCCGCACGGTGGTTACGAGCATACCGGCCATAAAGGTGAAGAAGGCCAGAAGCGCGATTCCGGAGGGGGACTGGATTCGGCGGCGGAGCTCGGTTGTTACCGGAGAGAGCTCCGGTAATCGCGGCAGGCTTCCCAGCGCGCCTCCCTCAAAGTCGGTCCCCAGGGTTATGGATGGCATCTATGTACGGCTCCTTGCGACTCTGTTATCGAGTTTTCGGTAGAGAGAAATCCGGTGCTGATCTCGTGATGAGACCGGGCTCGATCCTGGCTTCCCGGCCCGATGCGGTGTTGGTTCGCTGCGTGAACCCCACAGCACTCCCATCCGTTCCAGTTACGGCCCAGTCGCCCGAGCCGATAATCATGTAACAGATTGTGGCAATGTGGGTTATCGGATAGCAGCACACGTCCGTGGAGGCCCGAATTGGCCGTCTCGTGAGATCCTGGCTCACTCGTCGAGACCCGTAGGGCGCAACGCTCGTGCCTAGCTCGACTCCTCCGCGGCCGTCCACGTGCCGCTTCTTCCGCCGCGCTTCTCGAGCAGGCGGATCGGGCCGATCGCCAGGCCTCGATCGATTCCCTTGACCATGTCGTAGACGGCGAGCGCGCCGATCGCCACGGCGGACATCGCCTCCATCTCGACGCCTGTCCGGGACTCTGCCGACACGCGGACGCGAAGGTGAAGTCCGGGAAGGTCGTCGTCGAGGTCGATCTCCACATCGATGGCTTCGATGGGTAGGGGATGGCAGAGCGGGATGAGCTGGGCCGTGTGCTTGGCGCCCCCGATGGCGGCGAGACGTGCTACCGTGAGCACGTCACCCTTCGGCGTCTTCCCGCCGCGGATCGCCGCCAACGTCTCTCGCCCCATGGTCACCGTTCCCTCGGCGAGCGCCACTCGCCGGCTGATGGGCTTGTCGCTCACATCCACCATGCGGGCGCGGCCTTTCTCGTCGAGGTGGGAGAGCCGCCGCGGACGATCGTCGCTCATGGACGACCTACGTCCGGTCCGGCGCGAGCGCCACGGCGAGCTCGCCCAAAAGGCTGGCCGATACGGCCTGCGGGTTCACGTTGCCGGCCGCCGCGAGCTTTGCGTGCTCCAGGCTTTCCAGCCCCGCCAGAAGAGCCTCGGCGTCCAGCGGTTCGGGGCTCAGGCGGCGCGCCCGCTCGATGTCGAGCGCGCTCTCCGCGTTGCCGGTCGCCAGCGCCAGCTGATCTCTCATCAGCTCTCCCGTCGCCTCCAGGGCGCGAAGGAAGCCTCCGCGCGCGCCCCGTGCGGAGAGGGAAAGCGAATAGCCGAGTCGATCGGCCCTCTTGCCGCTAAGCGCCACGCGGAGCAGACGCTCCGCATCGTCGTATCCGTCCTCTTCGCCGGCGACGATCTGAAGCGCTCTTCCGATCGAGCCCTGCGCGAGGCGCGCGGTCCTATGCGCCCCTTCCGTCCCGATGTCGGTCTCGGCGTCCAGGAAGGCGGCGACCTCCTCGTCGGCCAACGGGAGGACCCGGATCGAGAGAACCCTCGAGCGCACCGTCGGTAGAAGGGCACCCGGCCGGCTACTCGTGAGGAAGATGTGGACGTCCTCTGGAGGCTCCTCCAGCAGCTTCAGGAGGGCGTTCGCCGCTTCCTGGCTCGCCTGCTGCGAGACCATCTGCTCGGCCCGTCCGACGATGAAGACCGTGCGAGGGCCCATCGCGGGGCGCCGGATCGCCCGCTGGCGCAGGTTCTCTATCGTGCCCAGGTGGAGGCCGGTCGGCGCGTCCTCCGCCAGGCGACGCAGCGGTTCGGCCCGGCGCGCAACGAGCTCGGTCAGGCGGGCCTCCTCCAGCTTCTCACGGAGCTTGTTGGCGGCCACGCGCTTTGGGCGCTCCAGAGGGAAGTACCAGTGGATGTCCGGGTGCTGAAGCTCGGAGGCGAGCCGACAGCTGCGGCACTCGCCGCAACCCGTCTGTCGCTCGCACTGAAGGACGGCGGCCAGCCAGAGCGCGAGCCGCTGCTTCCCGATTCCCGGCGCTCCTCGGAGGAGCACCGACTGCGGAAGGCCTCCGGAGGTCGCGGCGTTCGCCAGAAGCCGGCGTAGCTGGTCGTGCCCTGCGACGGGGGGCAGGCTCATGATCGGTCTCGGAGCCAGCGGACCGGGTCTACGGGGCGGGGCTCGCCCGCGGAGCCGGGCTGGAGGATTTGAAACTCGATGTGCGGTCCCTCCGGCGAGCCGCCGCCGCCCACGCCGCCGAGAATCTGCCCTGAGTCCACATCGTCGCCCTCCCGCACGGAGAGGTTCTGCATGTACAGGTAGAGCGAGTAATAGCCTCCGCCGTGGCTCAGGATGATCGAGGGACCGTACAGCCCCCACCGGCCGGCGAACGCGACCTTCCCCGCCTCGATGGCGTGGACGGGCGTACCGGAGGGGGCCCCGATTCCAATCCCGTCACGAGCCAGCGTCGTGTTGCCTCTTCGCTCGGGCCCGAAGCTGTAGACCACGTTGCCCTGCACCGGCCACGCGAGGTTGCCCAGGTCCGCTGTCCTGAGCGTGGGCGTGGTTACCGCGCCGGCGAGACGCTCGGCCTCCCTTCGTGCCGCCTCGAGGTCCACGACCAGCTGTCTCAGGCGTTCCTCGTCGCGAGCCAGCTGTGACAGCCGGTTCTGGGCGGCAGTCTCCCTGGAGCGGATCCGGGAGAGCCTGCGTTGACGCTGCCCCTCCAGCTCCTCCAGCTCATCCACCTCGCCCACCTTCTCACGCCGTATCCGCTGGATGCCGTCGAGCTCCGTCGCCAGCAGCCTTCGCTGCTCGCTGAGCCGCGCCTCCAGTTGCTCGACCTGGCCCATGACAAGGCGGTCCTGAAGCGCGACGAGCCGGAGGTACTTGTAGCGGTTGATGAGGTCGGTGAACGATCGTGCCCCCAGCAAGACCTGGACGGTCCCGAGCGGGCCACGCTTGTAGATCTGGCGAAGCCGCTCGCCGAGCACGGCCTTCCGATACACGACCTCGTCGCGCGTTTGAATCATGTCGCGAGTGCTGCGGTCTACCTGGGAGAGCACGCCGGACAGCTGGAGGTCCAGCTCGGCGACGTCGCTGCTGGTCGTGCCGATCTGGCGCTGCTGGTTGTTGATCGCCTGGGTCTCGTCGTGCTCCTGGCCGGCCAGCTGGCCCATT
>JAUWDL010000091.1 GCA_030608825.1 Gemmatimonadales bacterium | reverse complement strand
GATGGGCGACAAGACCCGCGCCCGCAAGCTCATGCGGGATGCGGGCGTGCCCGTCGTCCCGGGCTCGGACGCGCTAACCGGTGGCGACGATGTGGCGACGGCTGCGCGTGATATCGGCTTCCCGCTGATGCTCAAGGCCGCCGCGGGTGGTGGCGGGAAGGGCATGCGGATCGTACGCGCCCTCGATGAGCTGGAGCCCGCTCTGAAGCGGGCGCGGAGCGAGGCCGAGCAGGCGTTCGGCGATCCGCGGGTATACCTGGAGCGGTTTCTCGAGCGACCGCGTCACATCGAGATTCAGGTGCTCGCCGACGGATGCGGAACGGTCGTTCACCTCGGTGAGCGCGAGTGCTCGATCCAACGCCGCCACCAGAAACTGATCGAGGAGTCGCCCTCCCCGGTCGTGGACGAGGCGCTGCGCGAGCGGATGGGCCGGGTGGCGATCGAAGCGGCTCGGGCCGTGGGGTATCGGGGAGCGGGTACCGTGGAGTTCCTCTTCGTCGATGGCGAGTTCTACTTCCTCGAGATGAACACCCGAATCCAGGTCGAGCACCCGGTGACGGAGCTGGTGACCGGCGTGGACCTGGTCCAGGAGCAGATCCGTGTGGCGGCGGGGGATCCACTGGGTTGGGAGCCGGATCCCGGCTGGCCTCTTGGCCACGCGATCGAGTGTCGGATAAGCGGTGAGGATCCGTTCAACGGCTTTCTCCCGTCCGCCGGCCGCATCACCGAGCTGGAGGCACCGGCGGGACCGGGCGTGCGCTGGGATTCGGGCATATCGGCGGGCTACGAGGTGGGGCTGCACTACGATCCGCTGCTCGCGAAGCTCGTCGTCCACGGCGCCGACCGCTTGCAGGCGATCAGCAGGATGCGACGTGCGCTCGAGGAGTTGCACGTCGCCGGTATCATCACGACGCAGTCGTTCCATCTCGCTGTCATGCAAGAGCCCGACTTCCTGGCCGGTCGCCTGTCCATCGAGTACGTGGACGACCACCCCGATCTGCTCAACGATGCCGATACGCGGCTGTTGGAGGCCGCGGCGATCGCTGCGGTCCTCCTGGAGGAGGAGTGGCGCGACACGCCGAGGTCCGTATCGGTCCGGGCAGATGGCCGACCGCGGGCCCGCCCGCTCAGCGGCTGGCAGCGTGCAAGGGTAGCGGACGGAGCTGGCTGGGGGCCTCGCTCGTGAAGTACTACGTGACGGGGGCCGGCGAGACGTTGCTGGTGGAGGCAACCGAGACCGGGGTTCGCATCGCGGATCGGGAGCTGGATGCCCACATCGACACGGTAGTCGGTTCGACCCGTCGCCACCTGCGCATCGGCGAGCGTGGAATCCCGCTCGCGGCGCGGCGAGCCGATGAAGGATGGGTGATAGGGATCGGCGGCCGCGTGGTACGGCTAACCATAGAGGATGAGCGCACGCACGCGATTCGAGAGCTCGCCCCCGGCCTCGGGGCCGGGGCCCCTCGAGAGGTTCGCGCGCCGATGGCGGGGCTGGTGCTGCGGCTGGAGGTCTCCGAGGGGCAGCACGTCGGCTCCGGTACGGGCTTGATCGTCATCGAGGCGATGAAGATGGAGAACGAGCTCAGAGCGCAGGGGCCCGGCATTGTCGCCTCGATCGCCGCGAAAGAGGGGGAGACCGTCAATGCCGGCGATCTCCTGCTCACTTTCGCCACGGAGGACGACTGATGGGGACCGGCGAGCGCCGAGAGCGCTTTGAGACCCCCTCCGGCATCGAGCTGGAGCGCCTCTACGGTCCAGACGAGGAAGGCGCCGATTACGATGCCGATCTGGGCGACTCCGGCTCGCTCCCTTTCACCCGCGGCATCTACCCGACGATGTATCGGGGTCGCCTCTGGACGATGCGTCAGTACGCCGGATTCGGCACCGCGGAGGAGACGAACGCACGGTTCCGCTATCTGCTCGAGTCGGGCCAGACGGGCCTCTCGGTCGCGTTCGATCTCCCCACCCAGATGGGATACGATTCGGACGACCCGATGGCGGAGGGCGAGGTGGGTCGCGTCGGCGTGGCGATCAACACGCTGGGCGACATGCGGAGTCTACTCGAAGGCATCCCCCTGGACCGCGTCTCCACCTCAATGACGATCAACGCCACGGCTCCGATCCTTCTGGCGCTTTACGTGGCATTGGCCGACGAGCGCGGCACGCCGAGAGCTTCGCTTCGCGGTACCGTACAGAACGACATCCTCAAAGAGTTCGTGGCACGCGGAACCTACATTTATCCCGTGGAAGCCAGCCTGCGCCTCGTCACGGACCTCTTCGCGTTCTGCGCCACCGAAGTGCCGAAGTGGAATCCGATCTCGATCAGCGGTTATCACATGCGGGAAGCTGGAGCGACCGCGACGCAGGAGATCGCCTTCACGTTGGCGAACGGGCTGGAGTACGTCCGTTGCGCACTCGCCGCCGGCCTGAGGCTGGACGACTTCGCCCCCCGCCTCAGCTTCTTCTTCGCGTCTCACAACCACTTCCTGGAAGAGGTCGCCAAGTTTCGCGCCGCCCGCCGACTCTGGGCGCGGATCATGGCCGATATGGGAGGATCGGAGGCCAGTTCCCGACTGCGCTTCCACACCCAGACGGGAGGGTCCACGCTCACCGCACAACAGCCGTACAACAACGTCGTCCGCGTGGCGGTTCAGGCGCTGGCTGCCGTGCTGGGCGGCACGCAGTCGCTGCACACGAACAGCTACGATGAAGCTCTCTCCCTGCCGTCGCAGGATGCGGCCCGCCTCGCCCTTCGGACGCAGCAGATCCTGGCAGCGGAGAGCGGCGTGGCCGACACGGTGGATCCGCTGGGCGGCTCGTGGGCGATCGAGGCTCTTACCGACGAGCTCGAGGCGAGGGCGGAGGCGTACATCGGGCAGATCGATGAGATCGGCGGCGCCCGTCGCGCGATCGGCTTCATGGAAGAGGAGATCCATCGCGCCGCCTATGCGTACCAGAGAGCCCTGGAGGCCGGCGACGTCGAGGTGGTGGGCGTGAACGTGCAGCAGGAGACCGAGGCGCCGTTGGAGGTGAAGACCCCCGACTACGTGGCGCTGGCCGAAGCGCAGAGGTCCCGCCTCCGGGACTGGAAGGAGAGCCGAGAAGCGACGCCGGCGACCGAGGCGCTGGATGCGGTGCGCGTGGCGGCGTCGTCGGATGCCAACCTGATGCTGCCGCTGGTAGCGGCGGTCAAGGCGGGCGTCACGCTCGGCGAGATCTCGGGTGAGCTCCGCGGAGTCTGGGGAACGTACGAACAGGGCTGACAAAACGGACAGGAAGTCCATGCCGACATACGAGTATGTGTGCGAGGCCTGCGGGCACGAGTTCGAGCGGTTTCAGAAGATGAGCGATGACCCGGTCCGCAAGTGTCCGGAATGCGGTCGGCTCGAGGTGCGGCGCAGGATCTCCTCGGGTGGCGGCATACTGTTCAAGGGTCCGGGCTTCTACGCCACGGACTACCGAAAGCCTCACCCCAGCGATGAGAAGAAGCCGAAGACGGAGCCGAAGTCTAAGCCCGACTCCGGCGGATCGGGCTCGAAGAAGGGTGACACGTCGGGTGACTGATCGAGGCCCTCATGGCCGAGACGCCGGAGCCGGGCATGTCTGACCTGGTCGCCGCGCTCGCCGTCGAGCTGAAGCGGGCGGCTCGGGAGGTCGGTGCGCCGGAGGGCTTCCAGCCGGAGCTGGAGCGGCCGCGTGATCTGCAACACGGGGACTTCGCGACGAACGCTGCCCTCGTGCTGGCAGGCCCCCTCGGGCAGCCAGCCAGGCAGGTCGCGGACCGGCTCGTGAGCGTCCTGGACGCGAGCGCAGCGGGCGTCGTCGAGGTGAGCGTGGCTGGACCGGGGTTCATCAACTTCCGCCTCGGCGACGCCGTGTATTGGCGGAGTCTACCCCAAGTGCTGAAGGCGGATCTCTCCTACGGCCGGAGCGAGGCCGTCTCACCGCGTCAGATCAACGTGGAGTTCGTCTCAGCCAACCCGACGGGGCCACTCCATGTCGCGCACGGCCGGGGTGCGGCGATCGGCGATGCGGTGGCCTCTCTCCTGGAGTGGACGGGGCACGGCGTCGTGCGGGAGTTCTACGTCAACGATACGGGACGGCAGATCGATCTACTGGCCGCATCCCTGGAGGCACGCTTTCGTCAGCTGGCCGGTGAGGAGGCCGAAGTGCCGGACGGCGGCTACATGGGAGAGTACGTGGAGGAGCTCGCCCAGCGGGCCGCGGCGGAAGTGGGAGCCGAGGAGCTGGCGGAGATGGGTGGCCAGGAGCGGATGCAACGCTTCGGAGAGCTCTCGACCGGGTGGCTTCGTGAGGCGCAGGAGAGGGACCTGAAGGATTTCCGAGTCCACATGGAGGTGTTTCGAGAGGAGAGCGGCCTCTACGAGCGAGGCGAAGTGAGGGATGCCCTGGAGCACCTGGAGTCGGAGGACCTCACCTATACCGAGGGCGGCGCCACCTGGTTGCGCACCACTCGCTTCGGCGATGACAAGGACCGGGTGCTCGTGAAGAGCGACGGCTCCTTCACCTACTTCCTGCCCGACATCGCCTACCATGTCGACAAGCGCTCGCGCGGCTTCGATCTCGCGATCGATGTGTGGGGGGCCGATCACCACGGACACGTCTCCCGCATGAGGGCCGCGCTGGAGGCTCTCGGGCTGCCGCCGGATTTCTTCGAGGCACTGATCATCCAGCTCGTGACGGTAATGCGAGCCGGCGAGGAGGTGCGGATGAGCAAGCGTGCCGGGCAATTCGTAACCCTGCGAGAGCTCTTCGAGGAAACGGGCGTAGACGTGGCCCGTTACTTCTTCCTCATGCGCCGGGCCGAGGTGCCGATGAGCTTCGATCTCGATCTCGCGCTGGATACTTCTGAAGCCAACCCGGTCTACAAGATCCAATACGCGCACGCTCGCATGTGCAGTGTCTTCAAGAGAGCCGGTGTCGAGGCCGAATCGGTCGACGCCTCGGAGGCCGACCTGGCCGAGCTGGCTCGGGAGAGCGAGCGCGAGCTGGCCAAGAGCTTGCTGCGCTTCCCGGAGGTGGTCCGCAACGCGGCGCAGGCCCGGGCGCCCTACCAGGTGTGTTCGTACCTGGAAGAGGTCGCTGGCCTCGTGAACGCCTGGTACCATGAGGGTAATCTCGATCCGTCTCTCCGGGTGATCGCCGAGGGACCGGCTCGGGCGGGCCGACTCGCACTCGCACGAGCCGTGCAGATCACGCTTCGCAACGGCCTGGAGCTCCTCGGAGTGTCGGCTCCGAGGCGGATGGTGAGAGAGCAGGAAACGGAAAGGACTCCCGTCCCATGATCGAGATCCTTGTCGTGGGCAGCGTGGCCCTCGACGACATCGACACGCCGTTCGGCCAGGCCCGCGACGCGCTAGGCGGCTCGGCAGTGTACTTCAGCGCAGCGGCTTCCGCCTTCGCATCGGTGGGTGTCGTGGGCGTCGTCGGATCTGACTATCCGCTGGACCGCCTGCACGCGCTGAAGGGGCGCAACGTGAACTTCGACGGGCTGGAAGTGCGGGAAGGGAACAGCTTTCGGTGGGCCGGAGAGTACGACTACGACCTCAACTCCCGGGAGACCCTTTTGACCGAGCTCGGGGTTTTCGGGGAGTTTCAGCCGACGATTCCGGAGCCGTTTCGCGGTGCGTCGCTGGTCTTCCTCGGCAACATCGACCCGAAGCTCCAGCTGGACGTGCTCAATCAGGTCGACGATCCGAAGCTGGTTCTGTGCGACACCATGAACTACTGGATCGAGGGGAGCCGGGCGGAGCTTCTGAAACTCCTCGAGCGCGTGGACATGCTCCTGGTCAACGACGCGGAGGCCCGCGAGCTTTCGGGAGACTACAACCTGGCTCGCGCGGCCTCGTGGATTCGGGATCGTGGACCGAAGTACGTGGTCATAAAGAAGGGCGAGCATGGCGCGATTCTCTTCGGGCCCGACGACGTCTTCTTCGCGCCGGGCTATCCCCTGGAGGAGATCTTCGATCCCACGGGCGCCGGCGATGCCTTCGCCGGCGGCCTGCTCGGGCATCTGGCTCGCGCCCACCGCATTGACTCGGAGGAGCTGAGGCGTTCGGTCGTCTACGGTTGCGCCATGGGCTCCTTCGCATGCGAAGCGTTCGGTCCGGAGCGATTGATGGGACTCGGTGTGGCGGAGGTCGCGGAGCGAGTGTGGGCGTTCCACGAAATGACCCGCTTCGAGTCGCTGACCGCGCAGCCATGACGGTCCGCGAGCCGCTCACCTATCGGGATGCCGGCGTCGATCTGGACGCTGCGGCGG
>JAUWDL010000328.1 GCA_030608825.1 Gemmatimonadales bacterium | reverse complement strand
GCCAGGCCCGAGAGCGTCGCCTGGGCCAGCTGAGGAAGCGTCCGACCCTGATGTTCAACGGCTACGCCGAGCAGGTCGAGCAGCTGTATGCCGGCATGGACCTGCGCCGCTCGTTCTAATGACTTCTTCCTGATGGCATCTTCGGTCCATCGTCGTCGGGCCGCCGCGAAGGCCGCCATCTGGGCCTCCGCCCTGACGCCGGCGGCCTGGCTGGTCTGGCGGGCGATGCACGGCGAACTGGGCGCGAACCCGATCGAGGAGGTGCTCCATCGGACGGGCTGGTGGGGTCTGGTGCTGCTCACGTCGACGCTGGCCGTCACGCCCGTGCGGCGGCTTACGGGCTGGCATTCGATCGTGAGCTACCGGCGGCTCGTCGGTTTATTCGCCTTCTTCTACCTCACCCTCCACTTCAGCACCTACCTGCTGCTGGATCAGTGGCTCGCCTGGGAATACATCCTGGAAGACATCGCGGAGCGGCCTTTCATCACTGTCGGCTTCGCGGCCTGGCTGCTTCTCCTGGCGCTTGCCATCACGTCCACGCGAGGGTGGATCCGCCGTCTGGGCGTGAGGTGGCAGCGGCTTCACCGGCTCATCTATCTGGCTTCCGCGCTCGGCGTCCTGCACTTCTACTGGAACGTCAAGGCCGACACGCGCGAGCCACTGATCTTCGCGGCCGTCATCGGCCTGCTGTTGCTGACGCGTCTGCCTGCCGTTCGGCGGTTGGTGTCACGGGCGCGCGCAGGACCGGGGCTACGGGCGGGGCGCCGTGTGGCGGAGAGGTGAGGCTCCCGCAGGCTGGCCTGGCGGCAAGGGGGCAGGGATAGAGCGAAGGCACGTTGTCATAGCACGGATGAGGAAGAAGAGAATGTTTGGGATACGAAGTGTGGTACTCTGGTTCTGTACGCTTATGGCCCTCGGGTCGGTAGCCCGCACCGCCTTTGGACAAGAACGGCTCTCGCCCTACCCGGACGAGACGGATCGCGAGATCAAGGCTCTGGCGCCGGAGGAGGTCGCCGGTCTGCTCGACGGGGCCGGCCTCGGCTTCGCCAAAGCGGCGGAGCTGAACGGCGTCCCCGGGCCTCGCCACGTGCTCGAATTGGCTTCCGAGCTGGATCTCAGCGGCGAACAGCGTGCACGGGTTCAGGTGGCGTACGATCGCATGCACGGCGAGGCCGTGGAGCTCGGTGCGCTAGTAGTGGAGCTCGAGCGGGAGCTGGACCGAGCCTTTGCAGATCCGCGGCTCACTCCGGAAAAGGTCGAGCGCCTGACGATCGAGATCGGCAACGCGAGAGGCGGGCTGCGTGCTACTCACCTGGTGGCACATCTGGAGACGGCGGAGGTCCTGAGCTCCGAGCAGATCGCTCGCTACGGACACCTGCGCGGATACTCGGGGCACTCCGACCACGACAAGGGCCATCGGCCGGAGGATGCCCCGCGGTAGAGACCTCTGGCAGGTATTCGGAGCTCGGCAAGTGCCGCTCGCCCCAGAAGCCCGGGCTAAGAAGCGTCCTCCCGCCTGGAGGACTTCCGGATCACCAGGTTGTGCTTGACGGCCGCCAGGCCGATCTCGAGGCGGCTTTTCACGCCGAGCTTCTTGCTGATCTGCACGAGGTAGTTCTTGACCGTCTGTTCCCGGATACCGAGCCGCTCCGCGACCTGCTTGTTGCTGAGCCCTTCGGCGACCAGCGATATGACCTCCAACTCCCGCGCGGTCACCGGCTGTTCCGCAGCCGGCTTGTGCTGACGGGACCGTCGGTCCCCCTGCGGCAAAACGGCCGTCAGCCATGGGGCCGCGGCAATCTCCTCGGACGCGACGGTGCGGATCGCCGCCAGGATCTTCTCGGGCTCCGCCGAATTCGACACGCAGCCCCAGGCGGAGGCTCGCAGGGAGACGAGGCAGCAGTCGTCCAATATGTCGAGAGCCGCATCGGTCAGCCGTGTCTTGCCGCCGGCCGAAAGGAAATGCCGGAGCGCGCACTCCTCCTCTGAATGATCCACGACGACGAGAGTTCGGGTCTCCGGGTGCGCCGCGGCCAGCTCCGGAACGAGCGACTCGTCCTGCTTCCGCAGCGCGATGTCGAGGAGGACGACGTCGGGCTGGAGCCTCTCGACCGCGTCCCGCACCTCTTCGACGGTGCTCGCCATGCCGGCCGGGCTGCAGTCGTCCGAATCCTCCAGGATCGCCTCGAGCCCGGCCCGCAGGATCGGGTTCTCCACGGCGACCAGCACGGTCGCCGTGTCGAGAGTCTCGCTATCCGGGATCACGTGCACGGATGGGCCTCGTATGTCCAGTCATGCCTGCATCGCCCGAGTTCAAGGGCGGGATTCTGTACGGTACCAAAGTACTGACCCGCCAGTACCTATGCACGATTGCTGGCCTTCTGAAGACGGCGATCTTTCTGGCAAGTCCAGGAGCTATAGCGAATTGGCGGCGGGCGCCCTTCCTGGACCCGGGCTACGCCCGCCGCCACGCTTTCCGGAGGCCCAAAATGTCCCCGATATGTGGACGTGTCGGGCGGATCGCTCAAGCGCTGGTTCTCGCCGTGATCCTGCCCTTGGCGTTCCTTCCCGCGTGCAGCAGTAATGACAACGGCAACGGGCCGCCAACGGGCCCGGATGCGCCGGGTGCCGCAACGGTCACGGCGACGGCGAACGTCGACACGGTCAGACTCAGTTGGAGCACGTCGTCCGGCGCGACCTCCTACGTCGCTTCGCTGGAAGCCGGCACCGATCTCCTCAGCCAGACGGTCACCGCGCCGACCACCCAGGTGGTCTTCACCGAGGTCCACGGCATAGAGGACGGCGTCACCTACACCGCCCGCGTTCTGTCCATCAACGCGGAGGGCCAGACACCCAGCACGAACTCGCCGACCGTG
>JAUWDL010000348.1 GCA_030608825.1 Gemmatimonadales bacterium | reverse complement strand
ATCCGCGATGTCCGTCGATCGGGGCGCGCCGGTGCTTCTCCCCGGCGAACGGGTCACCGTGGAGGTGGTCGTGCGCAACAAGGGCGTGGGGCACACCTTCCCGGGCGGAACCAACGACTCCAACGAGGGGTGGCTCGAGTTCAGCCTGCTGGACGGGGAGGGCGACGTGCTGGCCATCAGCGGCGCGGTGGGCGAGGACGGTCACCTCGATCCGATGGCGCACGTGTACAAGTCGGTCGTTCTGGACCGTCGCGGCAACCCGATCGACCGACGTAACGCGGCCGACATCCACGTCACCGCCGCTGCCAACGTCATCGGGCCCGGAACGGCCGACGTCGGCCACTTCGAGCTCGCGGTACCGGCGGAGATGGCGGGGAAGAAGCTGACCCTGCGGGCGAGGCTCCTGTGGCGCAAGTTCAATCGGCGCTATACGGAGTTCGCGTTCGACGCGAATCCGGAGGGGTTCAGGCGATTCACGGATGTCCCGGACCTTCCGATCACCGAGATCGCCTCCGATGAGGTGGAACTCGAGGTCGGCCTACCGGAAGCCCGGACAGCCCGGCCGGTCGAGGCGGCAGAGCCGTCCGAGTGGACCCGATACAACGACTACGGGATCGCCCTCCTGCGGGAGGGCAACACGCGTGCGGCATTGCAGGCGTTCGAGCGGGTGGCGGCGCTCCAGCCTGAGCGAGTCGACGGTCCGCTGAACATGGCCAGGGCGGCCCTGCGGGAGGGGGACATCGAGACGGCGTACGAGTTCCTCCGGCGGGCCGAGGCGATTCGTGGTGGTGACGCGCGGGTGGCCTGGGTCTGGGGGGGCGCTCTGCAGGAGGATGGCCGTTACGAGGAGGCGGTCCTCGCGTACCGCCGGGTGCTGGAGGATTTTCCCGAGGATCGAGCCGCATGGAGAAGCCTCGGACGGACGCTGTACCTGGACCGGCGTTACGAGGAGGCGCTCCTCGCTTTGGACCGGGTGCTGAAGATCGACCCCGAGGATCGGGTTTCCCACTATCACCGCATGCTCTGCTACCGGGCCCTGGGCCGGGAGGCGGAGGCGGATACGGCGGCTGCGGCATACGAACGGTACCGCATCGACGAATCGGCCCAGGCGATCACCCGAGCCTTTCGGCTCGCGAATCCAGGGGTGAACCTGATGGCACAACCGATCCACACACACCTACTGACCCCGACGCAGGCCGTTGGTGGGCGATAGACGCGTCATTCTCATGGCGGTACTCGCCGGCAGCCTCGCCGGCTGTCGGGAGACGGAGCCTGTCGCCCGGGAGGTGCCCGACTACGCGCGGTCCGCCTACGGGACGGTCGAGTCCCGGACGGCCTCGACGGGCATGCGCTTCGCGGACATCACCGCATCCGCCGGGATCGGCTTCGTGCACGAGACCGGAGCCTTCGGTCGGAAGTGGATGCCGGAAACGATGGGTAGCGGCGGAGCCTTCCTGGACTACGACAGCGATGGCCGACCCGATCTCCTGCTGGTCAACGGCTCCCGGTGGCCCGGCCATGAGAACGGCCGAGCGCGTGCCGTTTCGCACCTCTACCGGAATCTGGGGAAGGGCCGCTTCCAGAACGTGACGGCCGAGGCCGGGCTCGGCTTCGGCCTCTACGGGATGGGGGTGGCGGTCGCGGACTACGATGCTGACGGAGACCCCGACGTCTATCTGACCGCCGTCGGTGACAACATGTTGTTGAGGAACGACGGCGGGCGGTTCACCGATGTCTCCCTCGAGGTGGGGGTGGACGACGACAGCGGGCTTCCCGGAGACTCGCCCGCCTGGTCGACGGGGGCGGCATGGCTGGACGTGGACCGCGACGGCTATCTGGACCTCTTCGTGTGCAACTACGTCAGGTGGACGCCGGAGACGGATTTGTTCACCACGCTCGACGGGGTGACGAAGTCGTACGCCACCCCCGAGCAGTACGATGGAGAGACGTGCCGACTGTACCGGAACTTGGACGGGCGGAGCTTCGCGGACATCACCGCAGAGGCGGGCGTCTTCAATCCTGACGGGAAGTCGCTTGGCGTGGCGGTCGAAGACTTCAACCACGATGGGTGGCCCGACATCGTGGTGTCCAACGACATGTACCAGAACTTCCTCTACCTGAACGATGGCGACGGCACCTTCACGGACGTCGCGCTGCGCGCCGGGGTCGCATTCGACGAGTTCGGCAGGGCCCGGGCGGGCATGGGCATCGACGTCGCCGACGTCACGAGCCGGGGCCGGCTGTCGATCGCCATTGGCAACTTCTCGAATGAGCCGCTCTCGCTGTACACGCAGATCGGCGACGATCTGTTTCAAGACCTCGCCGGATCGGCGCGTCTGAACCGGGCGACCCTCCAGCCGCTCACCTTCGGGCTGCTCTTCGCCGACCTGGACCTGGACGGCTACGTGGACCTGCTGGCGGGCAACGGCCACATTGAGCCCGGGATCAACGCCGTGCAGAACGACATCACCTTCGCACAGCCTCTCCAGCTCTTCTGGAACAACCGGCGCGGGCAGTTCGTCGATGTGAGCGGGCAGGTGGGAGCCGGCTTCGGGGAGGAAATCGTGGCGCGTGGAATCGCCACCGCGGACATCGACCGGGATGGGGACCTGGACGTTCTCGTGACGGTCAACGGCGGCCCGCCGAGGCTGCTGCGCAACGACCTTCCGACATCCGAAGCCAACTGGCTACGGATCCGGCTAAGGGGCGCCTCCCCCAATCTCGACGCCGTGGGGGCGGTGGTGACCGTGTTCGCCGGCGATCTGGTCCAAC
>JAUWDL010000327.1 GCA_030608825.1 Gemmatimonadales bacterium | reverse complement strand
TCCGACGCGCTCCTGGAGATCACGCCGATCCGCTCCCACCAGGACGTTCACCACGTCGTGGAGCGAGTGCGCGAGCAGGCGGCCTTGATCCTGGAGAGCCGGCTTCACTACCCGAAGCCTGCCGTCATTCAATTCAGCGTTATGTTGTCAGAGGTGTGCCAGAACATCCTGGAGCACGCCGAGGCGGTGGGTTGGGTTTGCGCGCAGACCTACTATTGGAAGCGGCGGCTCGGCCGGGACGTGCTCGTGCTCGCGGTCATGGATGTAGGGCTGGGCTTCCAGGGTTCGCTGGCGGCCGAGCACGCGCGGCGCTACGGCGATCGGTGGTCGGCGGCCACCGCGCTGGAGGCCGCATTCCTGAACGGCGAATCGCGCTTTCGGGATCCCGGGCGAGGCCAGGGTCTGCAGGCGATCCGGAAACAGGTGACCAAGTGGAACGGAGAGGTACGAATCCGCAGTGGTGATGCGATGATCGCCCGGGTGCCGGATTGGGATGACCTGTCGCCGCTCAGGGCGGACCTGCCGTATTTCCCCGGCGCGCAGGTTCTGATCGTCTTGCCGGCACGCGCCGAGGAGGCGGTAGGGAGATGACGACGCTGCGGCCCGGACCGGATCCCCTCGTTTCCGAAGCCAGCCTCTTCAGCTACCTGGTGACGCGCCCGACCGGACGTGCCGTCCGGATGGGCATCGAGGAACAGGTCGCGAGCTGTGAGGGTGAGGTGCTCACGGTCCTCGACTTCAAGGACGTCGCCGTGATCGACTACAGCTGCGCAGACGAGGTCGTGGCCGAGCTCGCGTTCATCGCGGTGGGACGGCCCGCCCGGCTCGAGACGGATCCCCGCGGGCCTCGGCGTCGCTTCGTGCTGATTCGCGGCCTCGAAGCGCACCATCAGGATCCGATCGACTCGGCTCTGCGCCGGCGGCAGCTGGCTGTGGCCGCGGAGCTGGCCGACGGCCAATCGGTGCTCCTCGGCGCCGTGGACGAGTCCGAAGCGCATCTCTGGCGCCTGGTATGTGAGCGCGAGCGCATCGGTCCCGAACCGCTGGCCGGCGAGTTGGGGCTGCCGGAGGGGGAGGCACGTGTGCGGCTCGATGAGCTGTTTCGACGGCGCCTCCTTCTGCGTCGGGCCGGCGAGTACATCTCGTTCCGCCGTGTCCTCTTCGAATCGGCCGGACGCCGAGAACGCATGGAGCCCGCACCCGACCGACGGGGGTGAACTTCCGCGGCCTGGGCGGCAAGCTCGTTTTCGTCTTCGCCGGGGCTCTGTTCCTGGCAGCCTCGGCGGTGACGATCGCCTACTTCTACCTTCAGTCCTCGCGGCAGGAGCTGGAGGGGACGATCAGGGTCTCGGGACTGCGGGATCCCGTCACCGTTGTCATGGACAGCTTCGCGATTCCCCACCTCTACGCCGTGAGCGAGCGGGATCTCTTCTTCGCGCAGGGCTTCGTCCACGCCTCGGAGCGCTTGTGGCAGATGGAGATGTTCCGGCGCGTCGCCCAGGGAAGGCTGGCGGAGTTGTTCGGCGAGCGAGCCCTGGGCGCCGATCGGCTTCTCCGAACGCTGAATCTGTGGGGGGCTGCCGAGAAGAGTCTGGGTGCGCTCGGAGAGGAGGCGCGGGGCATCATCGAATCCTACGCAGCCGGGGTGAACGCCAGGATCGCGAGCTGGAACGGCCCGCTGCCCCCCGAGTTCGTCATTCTCGGCATCGAGCCGGAGCCATGGGAGCCTCTCTCCACGGTCGCTATCGGGAAGGTGATGGCGTTCAACCTGTCGGCGTGGAGGACCGAGCTCGCCCGGTTCCACGCGCACGCGATCCTGCCGCCGGAAAAGGCCGCCTACCTGCCGCCGCCCTACCCGGGCTGGGGCGCCACCATCCTACGCGATTCGGTACCCATCCCCTACGAGCGCAACCCTTCGGAGGGTCGCGGCGAAGACGTCGCATGGCGGCTCCACGAGGTCGACGAAGGCTTCGCGTGGGCGCCGGAGGATGGGGAGCTCGCCGCGGACCCCGTTTCCGACGCGGCATCTCGGCTGGAATGGAAACGCACGTACCAGATCCTCGCTCGGCTGGGCTTTCATGCATCGAACGCCTGGGCGGTCGGCCGCGATCGCACCGCTCATGGCGGATCCCTGTTGGCGAGCGACATGCACCTCGGTCTCGATGCGCCGGCCAAATGGTACATCCAGGCGCTTCATGCCGAGGAGACGGGCTATCACGTGGCGGGCGTCTCGCTGCCGGGCGCCCCGGGCGTCGTGGTGGGCTACAACCGCGGCGTGGCGTGGGGGTTCACCAACGGCATGACGGACGACATGGACTTCTCCATCGAGGAGCTCAACCCGGACGGCACGGCTTATCGCGAGGGAGATGGTTGGCTCGCGTTCATGGTCTCGCCGGATACGATCTGGGTACAGGGCCGGGAAGCACCGGTCGTGCATCCTGTTCGACGCACCGTGCGCGGACCGGTGATCACCGACGTCCTGCCTCCTCTCGGAGCGACGCTGTCCGTGCTGTGGGTAGCCGACCGCGGCTCCACCGAGCTCGAGGGCCTGCTCCGGATGAATCGGGCGACGGACGCGGACGAGTTCGACGCGGCCGTCCAGGCGTTCGACTCGCCTCAACAGAACGTGATCTATGCGACCTCGGACGGCACGATCGGCTACCGCCTCAGCGGCACCGTGCCGCTGCATCGGGATGCGGACGGCTCCCTCCCGATCGAGTTCGACCGGATCGGCGACTGGTGGAGCTCGTTTTGGCCGCCCTCGAGCCTGCCCGCCGGCCGAGAGCCCGACGAGGGCTTCATCGCATCCGCCAACAACCTGCAGGCGCCCAACCTGTTCGGGTTTTTGGGCTCCGACTACGCCGCCCCGTTCCGGGC
>JAUWDL010000404.1 GCA_030608825.1 Gemmatimonadales bacterium | reverse complement strand
GATCGAGTTCGAGGTGCGGCTGCCGCAGTAGGTGAGCGGTTCACCGCCTCGCCCGCATCCCGCGCACCGCGAATACGATCACGAAGACCGTCGCCGAGGCGAAGATCCCGAGCCACGTCGCGTACCACGCGAAATCTCCTGAAATCCCGCTCAGCTTGGCCGCAACCACCACTGCCACGCCCACACCGATCGCGGCCATCTCCTCAGGCGGGCCGGGCCTGCGCGAGTGCAGGCCCGCCACGAGCGGAACGAAGAGGCTCACTCCGAGGAGAGTGTAGAACACGCTCAGGGCCCCGATGACCGACGGGAGTCCGAGGGCCAGACCTACCGCCGTCCCGCCGCCAAGAACGGCGGCCCACCGCGCTACCCGCAGTACGTCTCGATCGCTCGCCTCCGGCTTCACGAAGCGCTTGTAGAGATCTTCCGACAGCGACGTGGACAGCATGAACAGGATGGCGTCCGCCGAGCTCACCTCGGCCGAGAACACGGCCGCGAGCCCGATCGCACCGATGGCCGGCGGGAGACCCAGGGTAAGGACGGTGGGCAGCGCCAGCTCGTGGTTCGCCAGATCCGGCGCCAACGCGTGCGCGATGATTCCGAGCAGCGGGGGCACCGCGGCGAACAGGAGCAACGCCACGCCGGCGAGCCCCACCGCGAGCCGCACGGTCCGTTCGTCCCGCGCCCCGTACACCTTCTGGATCAGCCCCGGCGAGATGATGAACGCCGGCACGAGGAGCGCCATATACACGACCCCGGAGCGACCGCTCTTCCAGAATCCGAAGTAGTCGGGCTCGGCAGGTGCCGCGGCGACCACGGCTTCCCAGCCCCCGGCTGCCGACAGGGCCCACGGCAATGCGATCCCGAAACCGACGATCAGGACGACCAGCTGGACCAGGTTGACCCACGCCGACGTGAGAAGGCCTCCGGCCGTGAAGTAGACCGTCATCACGCCACCCGCGATCAGGCAGCCGGCCCACTTCGGCACGTCCGCCACCACATCCAGGATCCACGCGAACGCGATCAGCTGCCCCGCGAGGATGGCCAGTGTGGCCAGCCATAACAGGGCCGCCACGATTCCGCGCACGCTTGGCCCGTATCGGAGTTCCAGGTAGTCGCCGACCGTGTAGAGGTCGTGTTCCTTGGCGATCCGCCAGATCTTCGGCCCGATCCAGAAGGCGAGAAGCAGGGTGCCGATCCCGGCCGACCCGACCCACCACCAGGCGGCGAGTCCGTCCCGGTACCCGAGGCCGGCCGCGCCCACGGTCGATCCCGCCCCGATGTTGGCGGCGAGAACGGTGGCGAAGAGAAGGACCGGGCCGAGTCTACGACCGGTGACGAAGAAAGCGCCGGCCGCCTTCACCTGGCGCCCGATCCACAGACCGAGCCCCACGAGGACCGCGGAGTAGAGAAGGAGGAAGAAGAGCGTGGCGTTCAACGGCCCTCAGCGCGATCCGGACAGTTCTGATGCCGCAGGAATGCCCTCGAGCCCGGTCGCCGAGCGCACGGCATCTAGAATCGCCTCGGCAACGACGTCGGCCGCGAGCGCGCCCAGCGTCACCAGGTCCGGTTCGCCTTCGATCTCGCCTGTTGCGAGAGCAAAGATCGTGTCCCCGTCCCACGGAGTGTGTGCCGGATAGATCGCGCGGGCGAGTCCGTCCTGCGCCATCTGCGCCAGCTTGGTCGCCTGTGCCTTGGTGAGAGTGGCGTTGGTGGCAACCACTCCGATCGTCGTGTTCTCGCCGAAACTGCTCTCGAGAACCGTACTCTCCCGCAGCAGCCGGCGGGCGTCCGCCAGGCTCCCGCCGTCCGCCGTTCGCACGCCTGCCACGACCTCGCCCGAGCTGGGATCGATGATGTCGCCGATCGCGCTGACCGCGACGATGGCTCCGACGACGAGACCTCTCGGAAGGGCCTCGGAGGCGGTGCCGATCCCCCCTTTCATAGCCAGGCCGAACCCTCTCAGCTTCCCGACCGTGGCGCCGGCGCCGGCTCCCACGCTGCCCTCGGCTACCGGGCCCGCGGACGCACCGGAAGCCGCCGCGTACCCGCAATCCGCGCCGGGACGAATTCCCGGCTTTCCGCCCACAGGCAGGTCGTACAGGATCGCGGCCGGAACGATGGGTACTTTCGCGACGCCCGTCTCGAAACCTATACCCCGCTCTTCCAGGTATCGCATCACGCCGCCGGCCGTTTCGAGGCCATAGGCGCTCCCCCCGGAGAGCACTATCCCGTGCACCTCCTGCACCGAGTTCACTGGATCCAGGAGAGCGATTTCGCGCGTTCCCGGTCCGCCCCCCCGTACGTCGACTCCGCCTACGGCACCGTCGCGCGCCAGGACTACCGTGCACCCTGTCGGGCGTTCGGTCAGCGTGTGGTGGCCGACCTCGATGCCGGCGACGTCAGTGATCGAGCCCATCATCCCCGCACCCTCCCGTTCCTGCTGCGCGCACCCCGACGCCGGTAGGATGAGCAAAACGGCCGCTGCAAGGGTCGGAGCGAGGCCGGCAGGAAGCGATCTCAC
>JAUWDL010000260.1 GCA_030608825.1 Gemmatimonadales bacterium | reverse complement strand
GGCGAGCTCGTGGAGCTCAGCGATCCGCCCCGGCTGAACCGCCGCGCCAACCACGACATATCGGTGGTGGTCGATCGACTGGCCCTTCGGAAACGGGATCGGGAGAGGCTGGCCGATTCCGTGGGCACGGCGCTGCGGATGGCGGCCGGTACGGTCGAGGTGCTGCAGGTGGATGCGTCCGAAGACGGGCAGCACTTTTTCAGCGAGCGCTATGCCTGCCCGGCGTGCGAGCTGAGCATCCCCGAGCTCGAGCCCCGTCAGTTCAGCTTCAACTCGCCGTACGGGGCCTGTCCGGATTGTGACGGCCTTGGCCTGCAGAAGCGGCCCGATCCGTCCCTGATCGTGGGGGGTGACCCGATCTCCATCATGGAGGGCGTCATCCTCCCGTGGGGAGCGCCGACCGGGCGGCTGAGGCGGCGGATCCTGCCGGCCCTGGCCGAAAAGCACGGGTTCTCGCTCGGCACCCCCTGGGGCGAGCTGGAGGACGCCCAGCGAGCGGCCGTTCTGGAGGGCGATCCGGAGCTCGATTGGGAGGGTGCGGTCGCTGACACCACGCGCCGCTACCGGGAGGCGCAGGCCGACCGAGTGCGCCTGGCTCTCGAGGCCTACATGGTTGCCTCGCCCTGCGGGGCGTGCGGCGGTGCCCGCCTGCGGCCCGAGAGCCTGGCGGTAACGGTGGGGGGGCGGCGGATCTCCGACGTGATGGAGCTTCCGATCGATGAGGCGCTGGAGCTCTTCGAGGCGATACTGAATCGCGCCACCAGCCGGACGGCGGAAGTCGTGGCGCCGATCCTCAAGGAGGTCTGCTCGCGCCTCCGCTTCATGGAGCACGTCGGACTCGGCTACCTGACACTCTCGAGAGCGGCCGAAACGCTCTCCGGGGGGGAGAGCCAGCGGATCCGGCTGGCCACCCAGATCGGGAGCCGGCTGGTCGGCGTGCTCTACGTCCTGGACGAGCCGAGCATCGGCCTCCACGCTCGCGACAACCGGCGCCTGCTGGACACGCTCGAGACTCTTCGCGACATGGGCAACACGCTCCTGGTGGTGGAGCACGATGAGGAGACGATCCGCTCCGCCGACTACGTCGTGGACATGGGACCCGGCGCCGGCCGCCACGGCGGCGAGGTCATCGTAGCCGGGACGGTGGAGGATCTGCTGGGCCACGAGAAGTCACTGACGGGCGCCTACCTCCGGGGCGATCGGAGCATCCCGGTGCCCACGCGGCGACGCTCGCCGGACGGCCGTCCGAGGCTGGTCGTGCGAGGGGCTCGGGAGCACAACCTGCAGGAGATCGACGTCGAGTTCCCGCTCGGCCTCTTCATCTGCGTGACCGGCGTCTCGGGGTCGGGGAAATCCACCCTGGTCGAGGAGATCCTCTACCGCAGGCTGGCGCGCGAGCTCTACCGGGCCCGCGCCGTACCGGGCGATCACGAGGCGATCGAGGGGCTGGAGGAGATCGACAAGGTGATCGATGTGGATCAGAGCCCGATCGGCCGCACCCCCCGCTCCAA
Organism: Gemmatimonadales bacterium; assembly: GCA_030608825.1. Lineage (GTDB taxonomy): Bacteria > Gemmatimonadota > Gemmatimonadetes > Palauibacterales > Palauibacteraceae. The sequence goes on along the minus strand of JAUWDL010000260.1, from coordinate 1,904 downwards.
CCCGGCCACCTACACGGGCCTCTTCACGCCGATCAGGGAGATGTTCGCCTGGCTGCCCGAGTCGAGGATCCGCGGCTACGCGCCGGGGAGGTTCAGCTTCAACGTGAAGGGAGGGCGCTGCGAGGCGTGCCGGGGCGACGGCCTCGTCAAGATAGAGATGCACTTCCTGCCGGACGTCTACGTGCCCTGCGACGTCTGTCGCGCGAAGCGCTACAATCGGGAGACGCTCGAGGTCCTGTACAAGGGGAAGAGCATCGCCGACGTCCTCGACATGACCGTGGAGGATGCGCTCTCCTTCTTCGACCCGGTGCCGAAGATTCGCCGCAAGCTCGCCTACCTCCACGATGTGGGGCTCGGCTACATCCACCTCGGCCAGCCGGCGACGACGCTCTCGGGCGGCGAGGCCCAGCGCGTCAAGCTGGCCACGGAGCTCTCCAAGAGGAGCACCGGCCGGACGCTCTACATTCTGGACGAACCCACCACCGGTCTTCACTTCGAGGACATACGCCTGCTGCTCCGCGTCCTGCACAAACTCGTGGATAAGGGCAACACCGTGCTGGTTATCGAGCATCAACTCGACGTCGTAAAGACGGCGGATTGGGTCATCGACCTCGGACCCGAGGGAGGGGGCGCGGGCGGCCGCGTCGTCGCCGCCGGGACGCCGGAGACGGTGGTCGAGGTTGCAACCAGCCATACTGGAACGTCCTTGAGGCGATTTCTGTGACGGCGAAGGGGAGTGACGCCGGAGATACGGGTCGAGGCGAGCCGGCATAAGTGGCCTTCCCGACCTTGACTGTCGGCCTGGCTTATGCGATACTCTCAAAACCGTCCCGTCCCTGATAGCAACGGTATGTGGCACAAGAATCTGCGGATCGCGGCAGGCTGCGACCGCAGCGCGGTAGCCCAGCGCAACGGAGGTTCTGGTGCGTGCGACGTTGCAAATCACAATTCGACCTGCGATGTGCAAGAAAAATTTTGTTGTGACGGAACCTTATTGCCGAGCCAAGCCCCTTGCTGCGTAAGGGACTTGCGGATAACTTCGGGCTGCTGAACAGGGCCAGCGAGCGTACAGCGACGGCTTAGAGAGAATGATACGTCAACCGCGCGTTCACGTAGTCTTGTCGCCCTGTCCATTGGCCTGATATTTTCGTGACGACTGCTTTCGCCCGGGAATAGGGCGCGGAGTAGGAATCAGTTACAGGCAGTACCGATTCAGCGTGGGGCGGCCGTCAAGGTCGCATATACTATTGGAACCGCAGTACTGCATCCCTTAGGAGGAGTGCATGATGAAGCTGAAAGCTACCAACCCCCTGGTGTTGTTTGTCGGGGCGCTGGCAATCGGCCTGGCGGGCTGCGCGGACGACGTGATTATCACGGAGCCGCCGCCGCCGCCGCCGCCGCCCCCGCCAGAATCCGCAGAAATCAGCATCGTCTCGGTTACCGAGTTCGATGACGGCGCCGAGCTCGGCGAGCTCGAGGACGGTCCAGTCGCTAATCTGATCAGCATCGTCGTCAACTTCGACACGGGCGGCTTCGAAGCCGCGGCGCTCGATGTGCTGGTCGACTCCGACGTAGTGGGCTGTCAGACCTTCTCGGGTCAGGCTTCCGTCGGCTTGGGCGCCGATGTGCAGACCATCTCCTGCACGCTCAACACGGCCCAGGGCGTCGGTGCCTGCACGGGCCAGACGCAGACCGGCCAGTTCGAGAATGGCCCTCACACGATCGGTGTACGTCTGACGCTGCAGGATGGCAGCGCGGTCACGGCGACGCGGACGGCTCCTCTGATCTTCTCCAACTCCAACGTGGTGTTGATTGTCCCGAACGACATCGGCCCACGCGTTGTCGGGTTGAACGAGGAAGGTTGGTGGGGAGGACCGCGAGACCTGAGCTGGTATGCGTGCCCG
>JAUWDL010000387.1 GCA_030608825.1 Gemmatimonadales bacterium | reverse complement strand
CGCCTTGCGACGGAGAACCTTGAAGCGCCCCCGCTCCAGCAGCTTGATCCCCTGATCCGCGCGGTGGAACAGGTAGTGCCACCCTCTCGTCCACGGGCCTTCGCCGTTCGTCGTCGTCTGAGACTCGCTCGCCGGCAGAAGCAGCTCGGGGATGTGCGCATGCTCGGGAACCGGACACTGCGGCTTGTACGCCCAGATGATCGACAGCGGGACGAAGATGCCGCGCGACCAGGAGGACATCTCGTTCAGGTTGAAGTAGAACCATCCCGGCAGAAGCAGCATCTCGGGCGGCACGGCGGGGCACTTCTCCCACCCGTATTGCCCGAAGATGGACAGGTAGATCTGGGTGTAGGTGTTGGTGGCCTCGATACCGCCGAGGTCCAGGATCACCTTGCGCGCCTTGGCCATGTGCGGCGCGTCCGGGCCATCCCCGAGAAGTTTCAGAACGAAGTACGCCTTGACCGATGCGCTCACCTCCGGCGGACCGCCGTGGTAGATCGCCCAACCTCCATCGGGCAGCTGCAGGCCTCGGATGCGGCGCGCCATCTTCTGAACGCGCTCCTCCTCCGTCCTTCCCAGGAAGTGGAGCAGCAGGATGTACTCGGACTCGAGCACGCTGTCCGCCTCGAGCTCGCCCCTCCAGTGCCCGTCCTCGAGCTGGAGTCCCAGGAGGTTCTGTCGCGCCAGATCGACCGCCCGATCGAGTTGTTCGGCCGAGATCCGTGCGCCCGAGCCATCTCCCTCAGCCCGGGGCTCCTTTATCGCTACCTGCATGGAGGCACTCGTGGGGTTGCAAGTTTAGGGCGATCTAAATATATATTTAGGAAGCCCTAAAATATTGGATTCGGCAGTCAGACTCGACAAGCGGCGCCAATTTACCGCGTTGGCGGCAGTCGTGCACAGGCGGGAGGTCCCGGAAGACCTTGAACGGACCTGGAGATGAGGTGAACGGAGCACGAGCGAGGGAGAGGATGGCCGTCCGTTTTGGTGCGACAACACCGCCCCCCGCGGCGCTGGCGATGGTTCTCTTCTGCGTCTTCTGGCTTCCGGACGCGTCGCTGCACGCGCAGTCCACACGGCAGGATGAGCCGGATCCCTGGGCGGACGCCCTCGTCACGGACCGGCCCGACTTCACGGAGAGCCCGGCCAGCGTGGCACCGGGCCGCGTTCAGCTCGAGGGCGGCTACACGTTCTCGAGACTCGAGGACGAGCGAAGCCACACGGTCGGCGAGCTGCTGGCGCGGATCGGCGCCGTGGACCGGCTTGAGTTCCGGCTTGGCCTCAACTCTCTCGTCTTCCAAAGCGAGCCGGACTCGGCGGATGTTCCGTCGAGCCAACTTCGCTCGGTACGCGGGCTGGAAGACCTCACGCTCGGGCTCAAGGTGGAGGTGTTCCGGCCCCCGCCGTCGAAGCCCGGCCTGCCGCAGCTGGGGATTCTGGCCGGAACCAGCCTCCCGACCGGACGCTCGGAGATCGGGGCCAAGGGGCTGCAGCCGGGTGCGCTCCTCGCGGCGGGATGGGATCTCACCGACTGGCTCGCGGCAGGCATGAACGTCGGCTACGCCTACGCGGAAGACGAGGCCGGCCGCTTCGACGAGCTCTCGGGCAGCGTGGCCCTCGGCTTCGGCCTGACTCAAAGGCTCGGCGCCTTCGCCGAGTGGTTCGGGATCTATCCGCTCCCCGATGGCCGCGAGGGCGAGAACAACGCCAACGCCGGGGTCACCTATCTGCTCAGCCCCGGCTTCCAGCTCGATGCCCGCGTCGGCATCGGCCTTGGAGGCCCCCGGCCGAACTTCTTCGTCGGCGCCGGCGCCGCCTGGATGATCTAGAGTCCCAAGCCCTCCCATCACGGCCTCGGTAACGCCAGACCCTCCCGTGACGGCCCCGTGGTACGCAGATTCATCGGAACCGAGAAGGATCCATCAGCAAGCCGCCGGAGGTCGGGATCGATGATCCAGACTCGAACCATACTTCAGCCCATCTTTAAGCACGCTGCGATCGCAGCGGTCGCCTTCGGGCTCATCGCGGCCGGAGAGGGGCGCGGCCAGACCGCCGAGGTCACGGGCACTCTCGTCGTGGTCAACAAGAGAGCCAGCACGTCGACGATCGTCGACGTCGGGTCCGGAGCGACCCTCGCGACGCTGCCCACCGGTAGCGGGCCGCACGAAGTGGTGATCACGAAGGACGGCAGCCGGGCCATAGTCACCGACTACGGCGGCCAGTCGGGCGGCAACAGCCTGACCGTGATCGATGTCCCCGGTCTTCGCGTGGAGAAGACGATCGAGCTCGGCCGCTACAGCCGGCCCCATGGCATCGCCTTCCTGCCCGGCGATAGCCTGGTGGCCGTTACCTCCGAGGACGCCCGAAGCGTCGTGGTCGTCCGTCTCGCGGACGGCGAGATCGTCCGCGCGGTGCCCACCGAAGCGGCCGGGTCCCACATGCTCGCTCTCGTCGCAAGCGGAGAGAGGGTCTACACGGGCAACATCGGCGACAACACCGTGTCCGAGCTCTCCCTCGCCGAGGGCAAACACATGGGCACGTTCAAGGCTCCCACTCAGCACGAGGCGATCGGAGTCACTCCGGACGGCAGCGAGGTGT
>JAUWDL010000282.1 GCA_030608825.1 Gemmatimonadales bacterium | reverse complement strand
GAACCACCGCAAGCGCCTCTCCTGTGACGCGGTGATGATTAGCGATACGACGATGCTCGAGCCCGATCTGCCGGCGATCACCGCCGGCCTTCGGGGCCTCGCGTACATGGAGATCAGCGTGCGAGGCCCGAACCGCGATCTACACTCCGGCAGTTACGGCGGCGCGGTTCGGAACCCGGCGAACGCGCTCGCCACGATCATCGCTGGACTGGAGGACGAGTACGGTCGCGTGGCCGTTCCGGGCTTCTACGACCGCGTGGAGGAGATGACCGGAGAGGAACGGGCTTCGCTGCGGGCGATCCCGTTCGATGAATCCGCCTTCCGCCGCGATCTGGGGGTGAAGACGATGGCCGGCGAAGCCGGCTACGGTACGCTGGAGCGGCTGTGGTATCGGCCGACCCTCGACGTCAACGGCATGATCAGCGGGTTCACGGGCGAAGGCGCCAAGACTGTTCTGCCGGGGGAGGCGAAGGCCAAGGTCTCCATGCGGCTGGTGCCGGACCAGGATCCCGAGGAGATCCGGGCCGCGTTCACGAAGCACGTGCTCTCCCTCGCCCCCGAAGGGGTGGAGGTCCAGGTGCAGTATCACCACGGAGCGACTCCGTGGCGCGCCGACCCTCACGGAGCGGTCTTCGAAGCGGCGTTCGCCGCGCTCGAGGAGACATTCGGAAGGAAGCCTCTTCTGATCCGCGAGGGCGGGTCGATCCCCATCGTCCCGCTCTTCGAGTCGATCCTCCAGGCACCGGTCATCCTCGTCGGTTTCGGCCTCCCCGGTGCGAACCCGCACGGGCCCGACGAGTGGCTGGATCTGGACGTCTACCACAAGGGGATCTCGGCTCTGGCCGGGATGTGGGGGAAGCTGGGAAGCTGACCGGCTAGCCGCGATCGGAAGCCGGTTATCCCGGCGTGCCCGGCTGATCTGTCAACCTCCTTGGCCAAACCGGTTGATAGTCAGATGACGGTGCGGATTATCTTGGGTCCGGCCGGCGGCGAGTGTTCTCGTGGCCGTGTCGCCCATCGAGCCGCATATGACCCGGGATGGAGCCGTTCAGATGATTCGTATCCGTTGCTTTGGGGGAATCTCCGTCGAGGGCACCGACGGTAGAGTGGTCCAGTTCCGCTCTCGCAAGCACGTGGCTCTTCTCTCCTTCCTGGCTGCCAACCGGGATCGCGTGCACGGGCGCGATGAACTCGTGCGCCTTCTGTGGGATTCACCGCTCTCGTCTGCCAGGCATTCGCTGAGCCAGGCGCTGTACGATCTCAAACGCAGATTGGGGGAGTTCTCGACCCAGCGATTCGGGGACGGGTTGCGGCTCGCGAGCGAGATCGAGTTCGAGGGACGACAGTTCGAGGCAGCCGTCGAGCGAGACGACCTGCGGAGGGCGGTCGATCTCTACCGGGGCGACTTCGCGGCCGCCTACGACCGGGTGGGCACGGAAGCCTTCGAGAGTTGGATCGACGATGAGCGGCGCCGTTACCGGATCTTGGCACAGGCGGCCCTTCACAGATACGTCGAGCGGTGTGACGGCCAGGGTGATTGGGGGCAGATGTGCGTCGCCGCGCTCAGGCTGGTGGGGATCAACCCGATGAGCGAGAAGGCTCACCGGAGCCTGATGAGGGCACTCTGGCTGCACGGCGATCAAGCCTTGGCGCTGCGTCATTTCGGCGAGATCGAGGACCAGCTGTCGAGCGACTTGCCCGGAGGAATCTCCCCCGAGACTCAGGAGCTGGTTCAGCGCATTCGAAGCTCTGCTCCGCCGGCTCCGGCCGCGATCAGCCGAGCCGAGCCACCTATCGTGGGACGCGAGCAGGAGTTCGCCCGCCTCCGGGAGCTGGTCGACTCGGCTCGACGAAGCGAAGGAGTCCTCGCGGTCGTGCGTGGTGAGGCCGGGATCGGCAAGACGCGATTGAGTGCGGAGCTCGCTCGCTGCGTAGCGGTGGAAGGCATGCGAGTGTTGAAGAGCCGCTGCTACGCAGCGGAGGAGAATGTCGCCTACGGCCCAGTTTTGGATGCGCTACGCGAGTTCTCCGATCTCATCTGCTCGAAGGAAGGAGCCGACGGTCCGCTCTACCCGCACATTCGTCAGCTACTCCGATGCGAACCGAGCCTGGACGAAAACGTGGATCTCGAGGCGGATCTCGCGGGCGAACGCCGCCGGCTATACGAGGAGATCGTCGGTCTGATCTCCACGCTATGCGACGATGCCACGACGGTTTGGATCTTTGACGACGTCCACTGGATAGATGGCTCGTCCGCCTCGCTGCTCAGCTACCTGATTCGCAGGTTGGCGGATCGCCGCTTCCTTCTGCTCGTCACCGTCCGAGACCCGAGCGAGCCGAGCGAGGCGTGCCGGAAGCTTCTCCGCGACCGATCGACGGATCAACGGGCCACGACCCTTTCCCTCGGTCCGCTGTCACTCGAAGCCGTACGGATGTTGATCGAGAGTCTGGAGGTTACAGCCGCCACGGATCTTCCGGAGAGGATTCACGGGCTGTCAGGCGGGAATCCCTTCCTCGCCCTCGAGCTGCTACGCGACGCGGGGCCTCTGACGACGCCCGAGGCCGAGGATCTGGCCGGCGAGGCTCTGCAGTCCGATCGGGTGCGCAGCCTGCTGCAGACACGACTGCAAGGCCTTGCCCCGAGCTCGATCCGACTCCTCGAGGCGATCGCCGTGCTGGGAAGAAACGCGACCCCGGCCCATGCGGCGGACGCCGCAGGGCTGACTCTTCCGGCCGCGTCGGATGTATCGGAAGAGCTCTATGCCCGCGGGATACTTCGTGACGTCGAGGAACAGCTTGAGTTCGCGCACGACATCACACGGGAGTTCGTGTACCAGAACCTCGGAGGGGTCCGTCGGGCCTCCCTTCACCTTTTCGTGGCCGAGGCTCTCGCTCGGAACGTTGAAGTGACCCTTCCGACGATCGCCCGCCACTTCCACCTGGGCGGTGATCGTGCTCGAGCCTTCGAGTACGGGATTCGCGCGGCCAAAGCGTCCATCGCCTCGTTCGGCCACGAGGAGGCGAAGTCGATGGCTTCCCTTGCCCTCTCACAAGCCGTCACCAACGGAGAACAGTTTGAGTCGCTCGACATTATGGGTCGGTCAGCTTTTGCTCTTGGACAGCTCGATGAAGCGGAGGAGCGACTGAGTCAGATCCTCAACCTAGATCGAGGCCTGTCAGCGAATGACCGTGTTCAAGCACATCTGATGCAAGGTCGAAT
>JAUWDL010000151.1 GCA_030608825.1 Gemmatimonadales bacterium | reverse complement strand
AGCAGCCCGGTGGCGGCCGATGTCGTGGCGGCGACCCTCAGCCTGCTGGAAGACCGCAAGCACCTCGAGACGAGCCTCGCGGATCGTGAGGAGGAGATACGGCGCCTTCGGGCCTCGTCGGACTCGCTGGACCTCGAGCTGGCGCGCCTCGGCGAGCGGGAGGCCACAGTCTCGGCCGAGCTGAGAGAGCGTGAGCGACGTGAGCAGACCCTACGGGAGGTGCAGGCCCTCTTCGGCGACCAGGAAGCGGAGATCATCCTCGGTGTTGAACAACTGACGATCCGGTTGCACGGACTCACCTTCGACTCCGGCTCCCACAAGATCCGGCCGGAGGACTACTCCCTCCTCACGAAAGTGCAGCAAGCGATCCGCTCGTTCTCCGAATCACGCATCACCGTCGAGGGGCACACCGATTCGCAGGGCAACGACGAGTTCAACCAGGCCTTGAGCGCACGGCGTGCGATCGCCGTCAGAGAATACGTCCTGGCGAACATGGCGATCAGCGCCGACAGGATTCGCGCCGTCGGCTACGGAGAGAGCCGACCGATAGCACGCAACGACACCGCTGCTGGGCGTGCTCAGAACCGGCGGATCGACGTGGTTCTGGAGCTTACCGACGCTTCATGACGACGTAGATCGCGGCGCCGGCGCCGAGGGCCTTCGCCCCAACAGCGAGGGAAAGGCCGATCCAGCGGCCCAGAGAGGCGGCCGTTCCCTCGGCTCCCGTGCGCCACGGGCGCCCGGCGTCGCGCTTCACGGATCGCCAGCGATGGCGCACATAGCCGCGCGCCGCGCGCGTCAGCACCGCCCTTCCCAAGCTGCGTGCCACCCGGTTCACGATCCGCCTCCCGACACTCCGGCGACCGTATCCGAGCCACTCGACAGCCCCGCCCCCACGACGTCTTCGCCGCCGTCCACGCGGAGCACGTTACCGGTCATCCAGGCGGTCTCCGGTCGGGACAGGGCGACGAGACAGCGGGCGATGTCCTCCGGCGTGGTCAGCCTTCCGTGCGGGTTGATCTCACGGGCGATCTCGATCATCCGGTCGTGTCCCGGAATCTTCCTAAGTGCCGGCGTGTCCGTGACGCCCGCACGGATCGCATTTGCCGTGATACCGAACGGCGCGAGCTCCAACGCCAGCTGACGGCAGTGAGACTCCAACGACGCCTTGGCCGCGGACACCGGGCCATAGAAGGGGCTGACCCGATCCCCTCCGGAGCTGGTCATCGCGTAGATCCGCCCACCGTCACCCATGAGCCCCCGCGACACGAGGCCCTGCGTCCAGTACACGAGCGAATGCGACATCACGTCGAGGGTCATGTCCATCTGTTTGGGCGTGATGACGGACTTGGGATTTCGGTCCACGAGCGGACGCAGCGTGCCGAAGGCGAGCGAGTGCAACAGGACTCGGACCCCACCCGGTCCCGTCTCCTCGCCGATCTGGTCCAGCACGTCGGCCCTCTTCTCGGCGTCCGCGGCGTTCACGTTGAAGAAGAGAGCGCGACGCCCGACGTCTTCGATCTCGGCAACGATCTCCTTCACGTGCTCGAGGCCCGCGCGACGGTCCAGATGGACCCCGTAGATGTAGAAGCCTGCCTCGGCCAGGGCGAGAGCTGACGCTTCGCCGAAACCGCTCGAGGCTCCCAAGATAAGCGCCGACTTGTTTCCCTCGGCCACGTTCTCCTCCGTGTGAGTCGTGTCTTCCGACCGGCGGCGTGAATCAATGTGCCGGGTTCCAGCGACCGGCGCACATCCGCCGCGTCTCTCCTACAACAGCAGGGCCGTGATCACGGTATAGAGCACGGCGGCGAGCGCGGCCGCCCAGATCGCCATCGGCAGCTGCGTGGTCACGTGGTCCATCAGATCACAACCCGTCGCCAGCGAGGAGAGAATGGTCGTGTCGGAGATCGGGGAACACTGGTCGCCGAACGCGCCACCGCCGGTCACGGCGGCGAAGCTCAGCGCCAGGTAGCCCGGATCGGGCGAGATGCTCCAGGCGAGCGGCATCGCGACGGGGAAGAGCACGGCGTACGTGCCCCACGACGTCCCGGTCGAGAACGCGATGAACATCGCGACCAGGAGGAGCAGCGCGGGCAGCGCCACCGGCGAAACGGCCTCTCCCAGCTCCGCCACCACGTAGGACGCCGTGCCGACGGCATCGGCCACGGACTTCAGCGTGACGGCGAGTGCGAGCACGATGGCGCCGATCGTCACGCCCTTACAGCCCGAGACGAAGCCGTCCATCACGTCTCGAAGCCGCATCCCCTTGGCCAGCGCCACCCCCATCGCCACGAGTACCGAAAGAACGAACGCCTCGGCGATCGGCAGCGCCGGGTCCCCACGCCTCCCGAGCACGAAGAACGTCCAAAGGAACGGAATGACAGCCACGCCGAGAAGGGTCACGATCGGCGCGAAGAAGTCGACCAGTCCGGGCGAGTAGCCGGCCGGGGTCCTCACCACGGTCAACTCCTCCGACGAGAGAGGCTCGGCGCGCTCGTCATCCAGCCGACCGGTCTCGCGAGCTCGCCGGCGCGCTTCCGTCATTCGCCGCCCCGGCAGAAAGGGAAGTCGCTCGAGGCTGAAGAGCAGGGTGAAGAGGATCACCAGGATCGCATAGAAGTTGAACGGGAGAGCGCGGAAAAAGAAGGCGATCGCCTGCTCCTGCGTGGCGAGCACCGGCACCGTTCCGGCCACCAACCCGGCGACGTAGATCGGCCAGACGTTGAAGGGGATCATGGTGGCCACGGGCGATCCCGTCGTATCCACGATGAAGGAGAACTCCTCGTGGGAGATCCGGTTCCGGTCCGCTATCGGCCGAACGGTCGTGCCGGTGAGCACCGTGCTGATGGTGCCTCCCTGGTGAAAGACCAGGCCCATCAGCCAGGCGAAGACCATCGCGGACCTCGGTCCGGTGACGATCTTCCCGCCCGCCCACTCCGCGAAACGGAGCGCACCGCCGGTTCGCGTCCAGAGTCCGACGAGCCCGCCGAGACACCATAGGTAGATGAGGAGGATGAGGCCGAACTCCGGTGACCCGACCGATGGAATGAGAAACTCCTGGACGATGTTGAGGCGCCCACTGATCACCCCGCCCAATGCGATGCCGACGAAGAGCGCGGCCACGACATCCCGGAGAGCGAACGCGAGCACCACCGCCACGATCGGTGGCGCCAGGGACCAGACCCCGTAGTGTTCGCCCGAATACGGGAACCGGCCCGCCAGCCAGACGCCGGCGAAGAGAACGGCCACGCCGATGGCCACGCCGAGCCAACGTGCCCTGCTTGTCGCATCGTCCATGTTCACCACGCTTCAAGGACCTAACGGCCACTCGTCCGCGCAAGCTTGCGGGATGGCGCCCGGCAGCGGCAAGGCGCGCTTAACGAGCGGGGGCCAGAGACGCGGTCAAGGCCCTCCGGGCCGCCTTCGGATTTTCAAAAAAGTCGCTGATGCCGCATGGATTCGGTCCCGTATTGAACCTCGTCAAATGCGGCGTCATCTCTTCCTTTCAAGGCCATCGCGCCCCTCGGCGTACGATCGCGCACTGAGTAATCCACGACGAGAGCCGAGTTTTCGACATTTTATCAATTTGTTGTGATTACGACACTTACGTGATCAAGCACGGTTCAATCACCGGAGAGTGTGGGTTGCTTTGGGAAAACGGATCGTGGTATAGTTGATCGCCTTCAGGAACCACCGCCACCGCCGTTCAGGCCGGGCGGGCCAAAAAAAGCGACATACTTGTAATTCTTCACTTTTTACCGATGGAGATGCTGCGCCGCATGAAGGCTACTCGACCCGTTGAACTCGTGGTGAATCTACCGGAGGGGCTGGTGGACGAGGTGGAGGAGGTGCGCCAAACGGACCCGGAATTCTTGAGTGACGTCATCGTGTACGGACTCTGTCGCCGTACGATCTTCGAGGAGCTTCAGCGCACCCGCCGAAGCGACATCGGCTTCGCAAGTAGCCGGTAAGCGGTCGCCGCGGCTTGTGTAGCCGAGGCTTCCCAGTTCCACCCGGCCGGACCGGCCCCGCCGGTCCGGGTCAAGCCAACAGGCGGTCCACGGAGTCGCCAACTTGACACTCCCGGGGCGTGTGCCCCTATTTTTACCAATGGGTGCATCCCCCTGAACCCGCGAACTCCGGGAGGACCCGTCCTCTTGAGCCACGATCCGGTCGGTGGCGCCGAACGAGCCGCGGGCCAGAATTCCGGCGACGGAATCGACGAAGTGCTTCGGGCGAAGTATCTCGACTTCTGCTCCGCCCGCCTCACCGAGGTGTTTCTTTCGCTCTCCGAAGAGAGGATCTACCGACTCGTCGAGGAGGCGGCTCGCGAAGCCAATCTCCAGGTCGGCACTCTGAACTTCCAGACGATGGTCCGGCTGGTCACGAACAAGCTGGAACAGAGCGTCCCGCTACCGGATCTGCAGACGTGGGCTCGGGAATACACCGCCGATCCGGCCCGTTTCGATGAGCACCTCATGGGTCTCTGGAAGGATCTCGTCGGCGGATCGGCCGCGACAGACGCGGAAGAAGACTCCTCGAAGGACTGAGCTCTCATTCCGAGTGGTGGCGTCGCCCGGGGCCACCGATGATCTCGCCGGCCAGCGTCCACAGTATCTTGATTCCGGCGCGAACCGAACCCTGCACGGATCCGGATACCTTGGAGGTCCCGGCGGTGCGGGCGTGGAAATCAACCGGCACCCCGACCACCCGGCATCCGCTCCTGAG
>JAUWDL010000308.1 GCA_030608825.1 Gemmatimonadales bacterium | reverse complement strand
AAACCAGCACCTGAAGGACTACATCCAGGGCGGAGTCGGCTAAGGGGACGCTAGCTGCCCGCCGGCTCGCCCGATCCGGTCAGGAGCTCGGGAAAGCGGTAGATGACGACGCCCGTCGTCGGCTCGTTGTCCACGTCGATGTATCCTTCGACCAGCATCTCCGTCAGCACATCCTCGACCTCTTTGAACGAGAGACCCGTTTCCGCCACCCCCTGGGTGACCGTCAGGTTGCCGCCGTACCTCCCGGCCGCCTTGAGGAGTTGCTGCGTCACGGTGGGCTCTCGTTGGGAGGGTCGCGGCGGGGCAGAGATCAGATCCCGCGCATAGCGCGGATGCGGGAGATACCCTTCGCGGATGTTCGCATCCATCACGAGCGACTTCATTCGGAACAAGTCGATGAACTGGCCGATGCCAAACAAGCCGAAGGTGAGCATCCACAGGATGCCGGTGCCGTACTTGCCCAGGTAGATGCGGTGCACACCGGCAAAGCCGAACAGAAAGAGGCACCACAGCCCGTAGCTGAGGCCGTCCTTGTACATGAAGCGGTCGTCCTGCGGCCCGCGCTCGTCCATATCTGTCTGGATCTCCAATCTCCTCTAATCTAGTTCCTTCTACGGGCGGAGCGGCCCCGGGGTTTCCTTCGGGTCAGGCACCCGTGCGGAACCAGAGGATGTCCCCATCCCTGACCGCATATTCCTTGCCCTCGAAACGCACGGCGCCGGCCTCTCGGGCGGCCTTGAGCGAGCCATAGTGCTCGAACTCCTCGAAGGCGATCGTCTCCGCGCGTATGAAACGATCCTCGAAGTCGGTGTGCACGGTTCCGGCAGCCTGCGGTGCGAGCGCGCCTTCACGAATCGTCCACGCGCGAAGCTCGTTCTCGTTGAACGAGAAGAAGGTAATGAGTCCGAGGAGCTCGTAACCCGCACGGATGAGACGAGCCAGCCCGGATTCCTGCGCGCCGATCGCCCCCAGGTACTCCGCTCGCTCGGCCGGCGGCAGCTCCGACAGCTCCGCCTCGAGGAGTGCCGAAACCGGCAGGAGGACGGCGCCCGAATCCTCCAGGCGCAGGCTGGAGAGGAGTTGCTCATAGCGGATGGGCGGCTCGTTCCAGAAGTCCTCGTTCACGTTGGCCACGTACATCTGGGGTTTGATGGTCACGAGGTTCAGACCTCGGAGCTGTTTCTCCTCCTCGTCGGTCAACGCCTCCCTGCGTGCAGGCTCTCCCTTCTCCAGGCACTCACGAATCCGGTCCACGACCGCGATGGCCTCCTTCGCTTCGCGATCCCCGGACCGTGCCTTGCGAGCGAGCCGCTCGATGTGCGCTTCCACGAGCTCCAGGTCGGCCAGAGCCAGCTCGGTCTCCACGAGCTCGCGATCTCGGCGCGGATCGTCCCCGGCCGTCACGCTGGCCACCGTGGTGTCCTCGAATAGCCGGATGACGTGCACGACGGCATCGACTTCTCTTATGTGCTGGAGGAATCGATTGCCGAGTCCCTCGCCGTGGGACGCGCCCTCGACAAGGCCGGCGATGTCCACGAACTCGACCACAGCCGGGGTGACCTTGGGCGCGGTCACGAGCTCCGCGATCCGCTCCAGCCGCCCGTCCGGAACGGGCACGATCCCCACGTTGGGCTCGATCGTGCAGAACGGGTAGCTCTCGGCCGGAACGGCGACGGTCGTGAGTGCCTGAAACAGCGTGGACTTGCCTGCGTTCGGAAGTCCGACGATTCCGATCGACAGCTTGGCCATGGGCGCAAACTAACCGCCAAGGAACTTGCTTGCCGCCCATCTCTATCAGGCTACATTGATGAGGGTTCGGCATCCGGTGCCGATCTCGTGGTGGGCGTAGCTCAGTCGGTTAGAGCGCCAGGTTGTGGCCCTGGAGGTCGCGGGTTCGATTCCCGTCGCTCACCCTTCTCTCCGTCGGCCATTCGATGCTCTCCACGGAGCTCCTGATGATTCGAGGGATCATGGCCGAGATCGACGTATCGGTGGCTGGCGCTGATGAGTACGTCGTGGAGGTGCGTGAAGGAGGATCCTCCACTCGCCACACGGTCACGCTGAATGGGGCGGCCCTGGAGCGTTTCGGCGGCGGCGCCCCTGCCGAGCGACTCCTCGAGGAGTCGTTTCGATTCCTGCTCGAGCGCGAGCCCAAGGAAGCCCTCCTGAGACGTTTCGAGATCTCGGTGATCGGGCGCTATTTTCCCGAGTTCGAGAGTGAGATCCGGGGGAGGGTCAGCGGATCCTAGGACGGTGCACCGGGGCGGGTCGAAAAAAGTGTGGGAGGAGGGAGCGGGACAGGGGGCCGGGGAGTGCCCGCTCCGCCGCCTCCCGAATAGTCGTTGCTAGGCGGAAGCGCGCATGGCTTCCGGGACGGAACGGTGGGGCTCGCTCCGAACCTCTTCGAGGCCGTTGGAGTGTCTGCTCTTCCGAAGGAAAGCCGCTGTCTCGTCCTCTGCCCCCTGGCCATCCGTAGACAGCAGCGCCGAGAGCGCGGCCGCAGCGGCGCGCAGCTTTTCGGCTCTCTCCTGCAGCTTCGCGAGATCCTTCTCGCTGTTCTCGAGCTCGAGCTTCACCGCTTCGTAGCTCGCGTCGAGCAACTCGTCGCGATACTGGCGGTCGACCATGATTTTTCTCCCGTTCCGGTGGAGACGCTCGAACATCTTCCAGCCCTCCCCGATGTCACGGAGCATGCCGTGCGCCGCGAGGCATTTGTAAGCAACAGTGACATGGCTGCTTACAAGGTCGACGCGGAGGTTCGTGTTCGCCCGGCCGGACCGGACCGCTGGCAATGTGCGGCGAACGGCTGCGATCTCCGGCCCCGGACGATCGACGGGAAGTGCGTTTCGGCGTCAACCTCGGGAACGAGGGAAGCGGTGTGCTCGAGCGTGGCGTCTCGGTGGATGTCGCACATGGAACCTTTCGTCTCCATGAGACTAGTAGGTATGGCTGTCGGAAGGACGGTTGGTGAGCGTGCTTGAACTAGCGCACCGGGTTCCTCCCGACGGCTGGTCGCTGGAAGGCGGCCGACGGT
>JAUWDL010000140.1 GCA_030608825.1 Gemmatimonadales bacterium | reverse complement strand
CTGAGGAGTCGGGCCTTCTCGACCACTGCGACGAGCGGGGAATCACCTTCATCCCATACAGCCCGCTGGGCGGCGCGCGTCGCGTGAAGCTCCTCCAGGCCCAGGAGCCGATCCAGCGGCTTGGCGCAATGTTGGACGCCTCTCCCGCTGAGCTCGTCCTGGCCTGGCAGCTGGCGAAATCCGAGCGCAGCGTCCCCATCCCCAGCGCCCGCCGCGTAGGGAGCATCGAGAGCAGCGTTCGGGCCGCGAGCCTCGGCCTGGATGATGAGACGGCCGCCGCCCTGGAGGCGGCTTTCGCCTCGCTCCCTCCGTGATCGGCCGGCCTTACCGCACCCTGGCAAGAAACTGGTCGAACATCACCATCGGCTCGTTGCCGTAGAACTGGTGCTCCGTGTTCGTCTGGCCGGGGCCGAGGAAGACGAACGTGGGCGTCCCTGTGACGCGCGCCAGCCCGGCGGTTCGCATGTCCGCCATGATCAGCGGAGCCATCGCATCCCGCAGGAGACAATCCCGAAACGGTTCGATCGGGATCCCGAGCTCGTCCGCGTAGGCCACGAAACCGGGGACCGGGTCGCGCATCGCGCGCCAGTCTGCCTGATCCGTGAAGAGATGGCGCTGCATTCCCTCGAAGCCGTCCCGTCCCGCCAGCGCGCCGGCACAGAAGGCGGCTTCGGCGGCGTGGTAGCCCCGCATGAGGCGAGGGATGACGAACGTGTGAATGACCAGGTTCACCTCACCGCTCTCCACATACTTTACCTTGAGGGAGTCTGAGCGCTCCAGGTAGAAGGCACGGCAGGTGGAGCAGGCAAAGTCGACGAACTCGTGGATCGTCGCTCGGGTCGTGTCGGTGCCATACATCCGCGCCGCGTCTGCGCGCTGCATCAGCTCGACGTCCGTGATCGAGCTGTCGGCGGCCGTTTGCGCCGTCGCCGGAAGGGCCGAGATCGAGAGTGCGGCAGGCAGGGCGAGCATGAGCGACCGCCGCCTCACCGTGTGTCCACAAACCTTCTTCCATACGGACCTGCGGTCTTCGTCCATCACGTCAGCGACCTCCCCGGTCGATGGCGGCTGCAGCCCGACGCCGCTCCACGGATGCTCCATAGATAGCGGCCCCGCTGCGATGGCCGTCTATTGAAACCATCTATTGAAAGGTGAAGCACGGCCGACTCGCATACCAGATGCCCCCTACCGGAGACGCCGCCCCCTGAGTCATCAACCAACAACCCGCGCGATCCTGATCGAACGCCTCGGTCCGCCAGAGGCGTTCGTGGAGCGCGAGGTGCCGCTCGCCGAGCCTGGTCCGGGTGAAGTCCACATCCGCGTGGCGGCCGCGGGCGTGAATTTCGCCGACCTCATGATGCGGGCCGGTTTGTACGGGACCGTCCCTCCGCGCCCCTACAGCCCCGGCTTCGAAGTCGCGGGGGAGGTGGCAGGCTTGGGCCAGGGTGTCGAGGGGTGGCGGATCGGCGACCGGATCGTCGCCGGCCTTCGATACGGTGGCTACGCGCAGGACATCGTCATTCCCGTTGACCGCCTCGTTCGTTGCCCGGAATCGCTCACGCCGGTCGAAGCGGCGGCGATCCCCGTGGTGTTCCTCACCGCTTGGGTTTGCCTCTTCGAGGCCGCGCGCGTCCGAGCGGGCGAAACCGCGCTCATCCTGGGGGCCGGCGGCGGCGTTGGGACAGCCGCGGTTCAGCTGGCCGTCCGTCACGGTCTGCGAGTCATCGGAACGGCAGGGCTGGAGCGAAAACGAGCCTTCGTCACAAAGGAGCTGGGCGCCGAGGCCTGCCTCGATTCCCGGAGCGACTGGGAGCCCGCGGTGACCGAGTTTGTAGGGCCTCGAGGCATCGATGTGGCCCTGGACCCCGTGGGAGGGAGGGCGACCGCGGCCTGCCGGCGGCTGCTCGCTCCGCTGGGCCGAATCGTCTTCTACGGCCTGAGCGAGGCGGTTCCGGGCCGAAGACGGAACATGCTGAAGGCCGCTCTCGCATGGCGGCGTACGCCCCGCTTTCACCCCGCGTCGCTGGTCGAACCGAACATCGGGCTGCTCGGGGTCCACCTGCTGCACCTCGGAGCCAGGGAGCCGCTGCTCCGGCCCGCGCTCGAGTCGATCCTGCGCGATGTGGAGACCGGAGAGCTGCGGCCGATCGTGGACCGGACCTTTCCGTTGAATCGCGAGGGAGCTGTCAAGGCGCACGACTACCTGCACGCGCGGAAAAACCTCGGGAAGGTGGTGCTGGCGCGTTGAGCCGCCGACCGTGATCCGACCGTGAGGGTTCGCACGCTGTACGCTCTGGCCGGGGCGAGCTGGGGGCTGATCCTGGGCGCGCTCGCAGCGGTCGCGGCGGTCTCCTACGCGCTGGGCTTCTCCTGGCTCTTTCTCTTCGGCGACGATCCGTGGTCCGAGAGCAGTGGCCGGATCATCTTCGCCGGCGGGATCGCGGTCTTCCTCGCCGTTTTCGCTCTCCTTCTCGCGGTCGGTTACCGGCGGGGAAGGCGGCTGGAGGCCAGGGGCGCCGGAGCGGCGGAGATCCGCCGTGGAGCGTGGCTGATCGCGGCGAGCTTCGCGCTCGGGCTCGGCACCCTCGGAGCCGTCGTCCTCAAAGCGGGCGCCGACGACCGGGCGGCGACGATTCGCGCCGAGCAGGACGCGGAGTTCGGTGAGCTTCTGAGCCGGCGTCACGACCTCTCTGACTGGTCATCCGAGGGGTACGAAGACTCCGTGACCGTGAATCTCACGCTGTCGGGCAGCCGCGAGGGCCGATACCGATTGTCCTGGGTCCTGAGCGACGGCCTATACGGAGAGGAGCTCTTTCGCGACTCCACGGATCTGGAGCTGCGGCCGGGCGATCGAGAGATCACCCTCGTGCTGGAGACCTCTCTTGTGGCCCGGCGATATCGGGAGCGGGTGTTGGCGGGCCGTGGAGGCGTGCTGGTGGAGAACGAGCTCCCGCTGCTCGTGGCGCTCCAGCCGCTGCTCTCGCCCGAAGAGCAGGCGAGCCTTCCGGGCCGTGAGCGCCAGAACCTCGAGATCGGGGCCTCCACGCTTCGGGTCGAAATGGAGCGCGGCGTTCCGTTCCGCTTCACGCTGCGATGAGCACAGGCGTAGAGGTCCAGCCGGCGGATCCGCCCAGGGGCGGGCTGACCGAACGCGAAGCCGACAGAGCCAGGAGAGCCGATGAACCTCGTCTTGCTGCTCGTTACGATCCTTGCCCCTCTCGCTCCCTTGGGAATCGGTGCCCCCGCGGCAGGCAAGCAGGAACGCCAGCCGGATCACGAGCCGGCACCGGCCCCGGGGTTGGATATGCAGGCGGATCCCTATCTCTACGAGGTCATCCTCCTTCGCGCGGCGCCGGGACGTCTGCTGGACTTGGTCGAGGCGTACCAGGCCCGCATCGCGGCTTTCGAGGAAGCGGCTTTGGGAGAGGTCCACATGATGCGCCACAGCCAGGGTGACCAGTGGGACCTGCTACTCCTCGTCCCGATGGGCGACTTCGAGCGCTTCTTCAGCGGGGAGCAGACAAGACGCCGCAGCGACGCGCTGGATGAGGTAGGCGGAACGGGTCCCGTTTGGGCGGCGAGGTTGGATCCGCTGGTGGCCTGGCGGCAGGAGCTGTTCGCCTGGGGCCCGCCTCCCGAGGTCGTGAACGGGCGCTTCGCGCCGGCGCGATACTACCACGTCGAGATGTTCGTCGCGCTGCCCGGGAAGCGCGAGGCGCTGCTGAGGCAGCGTGAGATGGAGAACGAGTTCCTCAGGGCGATAGGCCGGCCCGACAACCTGGTCTTCACGAAGGCCGCGGGAGCCGAGTGGGACGCCTTCACGCTGGGCTTCTACCGGGACCTTCAGCACTTTGCGGAAGAGCCGAGCTTGGAGCCGGGTCGCGAAGATGAAGCGGCCCGGGCTGCGGGCTTCGAGGCGGCCAACCGGATCGGGACCTACCTGCGCACGCTGATCGCCTACCACCACGACACCCTGGCCAGGAGAGTCGACTGATGGCCCGCTACGACGGCAAGTGGCGAATCATCGGCGGCATGACCTCGCCGCACAGCGGCGAGACCGGGAGATGATCGAGGAGATCGCACCCCAGCTTCAGCGGCTCTCGTTCGGCCCCGTCGCCGACGGCGTCAACATGTACGTGATCGGCGATGTATTGGTCGACTCCGGCGTCAGCTGGAGCGCGGCGAAGCTACAGCTGGCGCTGGCCGGAAGGTCGGTGACGGGCCACGCGATCACGCACGCCCACTTCGACCATCAGGGAGCGAGCCACTTCATCGCCGAGGCGCTGGGAATCCCGGTCTGGTGCGGTGAAGGGGATCGTGCGGCTTTGGAGTCGGGTGATCCCACCACGGTTCTTCCGAAGCCGCGAGGCGCGGCACATCGCCTTGCCCGGCTGCTTGCAGGACCGGCCCATCCCGTGTCGCGAGCTCTCCGGGAGGGCGACGAGGTCGGCGGTTTCACGGTGATCGAGTCGCCGGGCCACACGCCCGGCCACATTGCCTTCTGGCGCGCGGATGACCGGGCGCTGGTCCTCGGAGACGTGCTCTTCAACCGGAACCCCGTCACGCTGCGACGGCGGTTGGCAGAACCGTTCGCCACGTTCACATGGAATCCGGCCGTGAACCGGGCTTCCGCCCGGGCGCTCGCCGCCCTGGGTCCCGAACTCATCTGCTTCGGGCACGGCGCGCCGCTCCGGGACCCGGATGCCTTCCAGCGCTTCGTGACTGGACTGCCGAAATAGACACCGCCCACCCGTCGCCGCGGATGTCGCCCCACCGATAAGCCACCGCCGCCGTGATGCGCGGTTAAAAAAAAGGCGAGCGGCCGAATCGACCGCTCGCCTGAGGAGCACCCGGTGCCGCCGCTCGTTGCG
>JAUWDL010000056.1 GCA_030608825.1 Gemmatimonadales bacterium | reverse complement strand
CGGGCATCTGCTCGTCCAGGAGCACGAGATCGTAGGATTCCGTCCGAAGGAGCTCGAGGGCATCGTTGCCGTTCATGATGGCGTCTACGACGTACCCCTCGTCCCGGAGAAGCATGAGGTGCGGCTTGAGGAGGTCGGCCTCGTCGTCGACCCAGAGTATCCGGTCGGGCCGCGCCCCGGCTCCCCTTGCCGGCTCGACGCGGCGCGTCGCCGACTTGGTACGAGCGCGGTCTTCTACTGCCATCCGATCTCTTCCATCGCCTTTGGATCCAGCTTCCGGACAAGCCCTCCGACTGCGGTGGTCGCGACCGAGAGGGGCGGTGCTCGCAGGGTCCGGTACCCGGACGCCGCGACCGGGGATCCCAACTCCCCGAGAATACGGTAGAATCATCGGGAACTTCCTGCACGGGCTCGGGGAGAATGACCCGGAGCACGAGTCGTTCAAAGAAGGATAACGATGACGTCTGAGCCTGCCGGCACGGCCGACGAGGCCACTTCCCAGGAGGCCTCGCACGACGGGGTCAATTCCGGAAAAAGGACCCGGAATGGCACCGGTCTCGCCGCTATCCGTCCTCGAATCCTCTCCAGGTACCTTCTCAGGCTGCTTATCGGCCCCTTCGCCTTCGCGACCGTGCTCCTCACGACGCTGATGCTCCTCAACGAAGTCGTGAAGCGCTTCGCGGACCTCGTCGGAAAGGGGCTTCACTGGACGGTGATCGCACAGGTCTTTATGCTCTCGATCCCTTTCATACTGGCGATGACCCTCCCCATGGCGGTGCTCGTGGCCGTCCTGTATACCTTCAACCAGCTCGCCTCTGACAACGAGATCTCCGCCATGAAGGCGAGCGGTGTGAGCATGATTCGGCTCCTGTTGCCGGTCTGCCTGGCGGCCGTGATCCTGGCGGGCTTCATGGTGTGGCTGAACAACACCGTGCTTCCCGAATCCAACCACCGGCTGCAGGTGCTCCTGACGAGCATCTCGAGGAAGAAGCCGACGTTCGTGCTTCGCGAGCGAACGATCAACGAGGTCATCGCCGGGCGGTTGTTCTTGCGCGTGGCCCGCATCGATCGAGATCGAAGCACCCTGGGCGATGTCGCTCTGTATGACTGGCGGGACCGAGCGCGCCCACGGTTGATCTACGCCGACAGCGGCTCCATGGCGTACAATCCCAGTCAGACGGACCTCTATCTGACGCTGTTCTCCGGCGTGACCCACGAGCGAGATCAGGACAAGGACGATGAGTACCAACGACTCTATTTCAACGAGCTGATCATGCGGGTCTCCGACGTCTCCAACGAGCTGGAGTTGGATGATGTGGGACGCAGCGATCGTGAGATGTCCGTCGCGCAGATGCGGCTCGAGGCGCAATCAGGCGTGCAGATCGCCGATACGGCAGCTGAGCTGAGCGCCCAGTACACGGCCGCGCTCGTCGAAGTGCTGCTCGGCGCCCGCGGCCCGCCCGAGCTGATCGGACTCGCGCCCGAAGACACCACGGGCGCCGACCGCGAGGAGGGATCGAAAGCCCTCCAGCGCGCGATGCGGTTCGTGACCGCGGAGGATCCGGTCCGGCAGTACGAGGTCTATCAGACCCAGGCCAGAACCGGATTCGAGAGGCAGAACCGATTCCTCGTCGAGATCAACAAGAAGTTCTCGATCCCGGCCGCCTGCATCGTATTCGTCTTGATCGGCGCGCCGTTCGCCGTCCGGCATCCTCAAGGCGGGATGGGCATGGTCGTGGCCGTGAGCTTCGCGGTGTTCTCCGCCTACTACATCTCGCTGATCGGTGGAGAGGAGCTGGCCGACCGCTTGATTCTCTCGCCGTTCTGGGCCATGTGGGCGCCCAACGTGCTCTTCGCGACGGCGGGCCTGATCACCATCTGGCGCGCCGTCCACCTGGAGCGATAAAGTGTCCGGCATCCCGCTGAGGATTCTCGACCGCTACGTGATGACGCAGTTCCTGCGCATCTTCGCGGCGTGCGTCCTCGGCGTTCCGCTGCTGTTCATCGTCATCGACCTGGTCGACAATCTGGATGTCTACCTCGGACGGGGCCTCAGCCGAGCCGACGTCCTCCTCCACTACTTCTACGAGTTCCCAAACCAGATGCTTCTCGCCTTCCCCCTCGCGTCGTTCCTGGCCGCGGTCTTCACCGTGTCCACCCTGTCACGGCACTTCGAGGTGACGGCGGCGAAGGCCAGCGGCATCAGCTTCTATCGAGTCACGCTGCCTCTGGTCGTGCTTTCGCTGTTGATCAGCTTCGTCGCGCTCGGACTCACCGAGATCGTGCCCATCACGACCCGGCGCGCGGCCGAGGTCATCGGGGAACACCAGTCGAGGGCCGACAACGTGCGCCGCAACTTCGTTTTTCGAGGGAACGACGGCCTGGTCTATCGCGTCCGCAATCTCGACGCGCGGAGCGGCCTGCTCACCGACCTGGAGATCAGCCGCGAGGGAACCGGATTCGGCTATCCGACCTTCGTGGTCACCGCCAAGGAGGCGGCATGGGACACGGTCAGAGCGGCGTGGCGGCTGGGTGAGGGCCGGCTGCGCTTCTTTGGCGGACCGGAGTCGGAGCGGAGCTTCAGCTTCGCCGAGCTCTGGCAGGTAGACTTTCGAGAGCAGCCTCGGGAGCTGCTGGCCGACCCGAAGGACCCGGCCGAGATGCGCTATCGGGAGCTCGGGCTTTTCATCGACGCGATTCAAAGATCGGGCGGCACGGCCCGCGAGCTCATCGTCGAGCGTGCCCTGAAGATCTCGTACCCGTTCACCTGCTTCATTATCGTCCTCTTCGGTGTTCCCCTCGCCCACTCGACGCGTCGAGGCGGCGCCCCGGTGTCGCTGGGCATCGCACTGGGAACGACTATCCTCTTCCTGATGATGGTCCGTATCGCCCAGGCCCTGGGGGCGGGAGGGGTCGTGCAACCCGTCGTAGCGGCTTGGCTCCCCAACTTCCTCTTCCTCGGCAGCGGACTGGTTCTCCTGGGTCGAGTGCGTACCTAGCTGGTGACCACCGAAACCTCGGCGGCTCTCGAGATCGCGGCCGGTGCCGCCCTGGTTGGAGGGAGGGCGGCCGCTGCCTTCTACGGGAGCGACGATCTCGGGATCCGCGACAAGAGCGCCGGCGGCGATGCCGTGGCTGGTGCCGGCACGGCCGAAGATCCCGTGACGCTCGCGGACCACGCCGCCAACGATGCGATTCTCGAGTTCCTACGCGAGCGGACGGCGGAGCAGGTGCTCAGCGAAGAGTCGAGACCGCCGGACGAGGTGTCGGAGGCCGAGCGTCTCTGGATCGTCGATCCGCTGGACGGCACCAAGGAGTTCATCGCACGCAACGGAGAGTTCAGCGTGATGGTCGGCCTCGCCGAGAGGGGGGCCGCTCTTCTCGGCGCGGTCTATCAGCCGACGGTCGGGAGACTCTACCTCGGAGACGTGACCCGAGGGGCGTGGCTCGTGCAGAATCCCGGCACGGGGAGCGAAACCCGCTCGACGCTACGGATCTCGGGCTCCTGCGGCCAACCTCTGCGCCTCATCCGGTCGCGCTCGCACCCGGATCCGGCGCTGGCTGACCTGGAGTCGCGACTCTCCCCCCTGGAGGTCGTGATCTCGGGCTCGGTGGGCATAAAATGTGCGCGCATCGCGCGCGGCGAGGCCGATCTCTACGTGCACCCGGTCCCGTTCCTGAAGGAGTGGGACACGTGCGCTCCCGAGGCGGTACTCCGGGGCGCGGGCGGCCTCGTAACCGACTGTTCGGGCGGACCGCTTCGGTACGGAAAGCCCGAGCCCGTGCAGCCGCGAGGCATCTTCTGTGGCCGGCGGGACACCCATGAACGAGTGGCGCCTATCGTGCGAGAAGTCGCGCGACACCTCACGGAGGTCTGAGAGGCGGCGCACAACCGTGCAGGGAACGCAGTGAGCGAACAAATGGGAGAAGGATCAAGGAACGTTTTCTGGCAGGTGGGCTCGGTCTCGCGGGAGGACCGGGAAGCCAGACGCGGCCACCGCGGCTGCGTGCTCTGGTTCACGGGACTGTCCGCGAGCGGCAAGAGCACGCTCGCCTCTCACGTCGAGCAGCGTCTATTCGACGAGGGCTACTTCACGTACATGTTGGATGGCGACAACGTGCGACACGGCCTCTGCACGGACCTCGGCTTCAGCCATGAAGACCGGACGGAGAACATCCGGCGGGTGGGAGAGGTCGCGAAGCTCTTCGCGGAGGCCGGGGCCATCGTCGCGACCGCCTTCATCTCCCCGTACCGGGCGGACCGGGACCATGTCCGCGACCTCATGAGCCGCGACGGCGACTTCGTGGAAGTTTTCGTGTCATGTCCCCTGGAGGTCTGCGAGCATCGTGACCCGAAGGGCCTCTACGAACGGGCCCGCGCCGGGGAAATCCGGGATTTCACCGGAATCGACGCCCCCTACGAGCTGCCGGAGGCGGCCGAGCTGGTCGTCGAAACGCAGGACCGGGAGATCTCGGAGTGCGTGGATCAGATCATCGCCTACCTGCGGCAGCACGGATACATCGAGGCGGCGGTCTCGCGCGCCTCGTCCCTCTCGTGAGCCCTCGGGACGGATCCGGCTCCGAAGGAGCGGTGAGAGCGGCCGATCCGATGCCGCCCTACGGCGGACGGCTCGTCGATCGGGTCGTCGACCCCGCGGCGGCGGAAGCCCTGCGAGCGGAAGCGGCCCGGTTGCCGGCTGTGCAGCTGTCCTCTCGCGTCGCGACCGACCTCTACCTGCTCGCGGTCGGCGCGCTCTCGCCGCTCGAGGGTTTCATGGACCGCGAACAGTACGACCGGGTCCTCGACGACATGAGCCTTCCGACGGGCTTGCCGTGGTCGATTCCGGTGGTCCTTCCCGTACGGAGAGACGAGGCGGATCGACTCCGTCCCGGTGAGCGGGCGGCGCTCCTCTCGGCCCGGGACAGACCGGTCGCCATGCTCGACGTGACGGAGGTCTACCGCCGGGATTTGAAGCGGGAGTGCTTGGCAGTATACGGAACGGAGGACAGCGCTCATCCGGGTGTGGCGGCCCTCGAGCGGCTGAGCGACCTGTACGTCGCCGGGTCGATCCTCTACCTGGGCGGCGATGAAGTCGCCGAGGGCGTGGCGGACGACGAGGCGCTCACTCCGGCGGAGACGCGGGCGCGCTTCCGCGATCTGGGTTGGCGCTCGGTGGTGGCGTTTCAGACGCGCAACCCGATCCACCGGGCCCACGAGTACCTTCAGAAGTGCGCGCTCGAGATGGTCGACGGCCTCCTCGTCCACCCCGTCGTGGGCGAGACGAAGACGGACGATCTGCCCGCCGACCTCCGCATGAAGTGCTATCGCGTTCTGCTAGAGAAGTATTTCCCTCAGGACCGGGTGTTGCTCTCCGCTCTTCCTCTCGCGATGCGGTACGCCGGCCCCAAAGAGGCCGTGTTTCACGCCATCATCCGTCGGAACTTCGGGTGCACACACATGATCGTGGGGCGGGATCATGCCGGCGTCGGCGACTACTACGGTACGTACGATGCCCAGCGAATCTTCGACCGGATCGACCCGGACCAGCTCGGGATCCGACCGCTGAACTTCGAGCACGCCTTCTGGTGCCGGTTGACGGAGCAGATGGCGACGGCGAAGACCTCACCATCGTCGCCGGACGAGCGAGTGTTCCTCTCGGGTACGCGCGTCCGGGAGATGCTGGCGCGGGGAGAGCGACCGCCGGTGGAGTTTACCCGACCGGAAGTGGCGGATGTGCTCATCGCAGCCCACCAGAAAGCGTAGTTACGCTCTCTCCGAGTACCAGCGAACGAATCGCACGATGCCCTCCGCTATGCCCACGCGGGGATCGTAGGCGAGGAGTCTACGAGCCTTCGAGATGTCGGCGAAGGTCTGCTCCACATCTCCGGGCTGCGGAGGGAGCCGTTCGATCTCGGGCGTGACGCCCAGCTCGTCTGCGATCAGACCGATGAGACGAGACAGCTCGACGGTCTCGCTCTCTCCCAGATTCACGATCTCATAGGCATCGGGCGCCGCCTCCAGATACCGAATCGCCCCCTCGACCCCCTGGACGATGTCGTCCACGTACGTGTAGTCCCGACTTGTCCCACCCGCGCCGTACTGCTGGATGGGCTTGCCCTCGCTCAGGAGTCGCGTGAAGCGATGGATGGCCAGATCGGGCCGCTGGCGCGGGCCGTAGACCGTGAAGAACCGCAGGGCCACGATTCCCAGCCCGAAGAGATGGTGGTACACGTGACAGAGCAGCTCGGCTTGCCGTTTCGTCGCCGCATAGGGCGAGATCGGGCGGCCCACGGAGTGATCCTCGGAGAAAGGCACGTCAGAGCTGTTCCCGTAGACCGAGGAGGAGGAGCCAAACACGAAGCGCCCGACCTCCATCTCGCGGGCGTACTCGAGGAGCACCTGAGTCCCTCGCACGTTCACGTCCTGATAGAGGAGGGGCTGCTCGATCGACGGTCTGACTCCCGGCCGCGCCGCGAGGTGCACGATGCAATCGACCGGATCCGGGATCGCTTGGCGAAGCAGATCCTCGTCCCTGATGTCGCCCTCGATGAGTCTAAACTCCGGCCGCTCCAAAGCCCGTGACAGGTTCTCCCGCTTGACCGCCGGGTCGTAGAAATCGTCGAAGCCGTCCAGCCCGAGGACCGTCGCACCTCCCTCCAGAAGCTGTTCCACGAGGTGGCTTCCGATGAATCCCGCCGCACCCGTAACCAGAATCCGCATCGTCAGCCTTGAGCCTTGTCGGAGGTCTCGAGGGCCGGCACCGGCCCTCGACTGCTCTCTCCCGTGGCTTGGGAGCTCGAGAGCACCTGCACGTCTGTATCCACCATCATGTGGACCAGCTCCTCGAAGCCGATTTCAGGCCTCCACCCGAGGTCGTGGTGGGCCTTGGATGAGTCGGCGCAGAGTTGCTCGACTTCAGCCGGTCGGAGCAGAGCGGGATCCTCGACGACATGATCGCGCCAGTCCAGGTCGAGACGCGAAAACGCCGCCTCGACGAGATCACGCACCGAGTGCGTCTCACCTGTGCCGATCACGTAATCACCGGGGCGATCCTGCCTGAGCATCGACCACATCGCCTTCACGTAGTCACCCGCGAAGCCCCAGTCTCGCCTCGCATCCAGGTTACCCAACCGCAGCTCGGAGGCGAGCCCGAGACTGATCGCCGCAGCCGCGTGCGTCACCTTTCGGGTGACGAACTCCAGGCCGCGACGCGGACTCTCGTGATTGAAGAGGATGCCGCTCACGGCGAATAGATCGTAGCTCTCGCGGTAGTTCACCGTAATGAAGTGCCCGTAGACTTTTGCCACACCGTATGGACTTCGAGGATAGAAGGGAGTCCTCTCGTTCTGCGGAGAGCTCAGGACCTTGCCGAACATCTCCGAGGACGAGGCCTG
>JAUWDL010000203.1 GCA_030608825.1 Gemmatimonadales bacterium | reverse complement strand
GGCTGATCGCTGCGCGGCGGCGCGACTACAACCGTCTGGGGTTCGCGGTGCAGGTGGTGACGGTGCGTCACCTGGGAATGTTCCTGGCTGATCCGCTGGATGTCCCGCCCGCGTTGATCGAGTATCTGGCCGAGCAGTTGGAGATCTCCGATCCGTCGATGGTGAAGCGGTACACCGATCGGGAGAAGACCAAGCTCGAACACGCCTGGGAAATCCAGCAGGTGTACGGACTCAAGCCGTTCGGCGAGATGGAGTCGGAGCTCACGTCGTGGATCGTCGACCAGGCGTGGATGACCGGCGACGGACCGAAGGCGATCTTCGGCGACGCAGTGACATGGCTGCGGAAGCGTCAGGCGCTGCTGCCGGGGATCACCACGTTGGAGCGGCTGATCGGCGACGGCCGCAACGCGGCGGACGCCCGGTTGTGGCGCCAGCTCGGCGAGCAGCTGACCTCGGAGTCCGCGTCTGCCTTGTTGCGGCTGCTGGAGGTTCCTGCGGAGGGCGGGCAGAAGGTCAGCGAGCTGGAGCGGCTGCGCAAGGGCGTGTTCAAGGCGTCGTCGAAGGGGATGCTCGCGGCGCTGCGCAGGGTTGTCGACCTGCAAGCGGTCGGGGTGGACAGCATCGACGTGAGGGCGATCCCGCCGCGTCGGTTGACGGGGTTGGCGACCTACGGGTTGGCGAGCAAGGCCGCCGCGCTGCGGCGGCTGCCCACGCGTGAGCAGCGCTTGGCGGTGCTGGCCGCGACGGTCGTTGTGTTGAGCGCGCGGGCGGTCGACGACGTGTTGGAGACCTTCGACATGTTGATGACGACGAAGCTTCTGTCCAAGGCCGAGCGGGAGTCTCGCGAGGAGAAGCTGCGTCGCTATCCGAGGGTGTCACGCAACGCAGGCAAGCTCGCGGCAGCGGTGAAGGTGCTGCTGGAGATGGTCGAGGTCAACCAGGACGTCGGGCTGGGCGTGGTGTTGGACATGATCGAGAAGACCGTCACCCGGGCCGAGTTGCGGCACGCGGTCCAGGCGGTCGACGAGCTGGTGCCCGCCGACGACGCGGAGCTGGATGGGCAGCGGTTGATCGAGTTGGCCGGCAAGTTCGCCACGGTCCGCCCGTTCCTGTCGATGCTGATGGACACGATCGAGTTCGGCGCGACCAGTGACGGCGCCGCCGTCCTGGCGGCAATGAAGACCCTCGCCGAGCTGCTGACATCCAGGTCGTCGGGCAAGATCCCGGCAAACCTGCTGGACGCCCGCAAGGTCGACCACGACTTGATCGTCGGCGCGTGGAAGCGCTTGATCTACACGCCGGGCCGACCGGAGGGCACCGTCGACCGGAACTCCTACACGATCTGCGTGTTGGAACAGTTCCACCGACACCTCAAGCACCGCAGCATCTTCGCGGTGCGTTCGTCGCGGTGGCGCGACCCGCGGGCGCACCTGCTGGCAGGCGAAGCCTGGGAGGCTGCGCGTGACGCCGGCATGAACGCGCTGGGCCTGCCCGCCGCGCCGACGCAGCTGCTGACCGATCACGCGACGGCGTTGGAGACCGCTTATCGGGAGTTGGCCGCACGGCTGGGCGAGGACACCCCAGCCAGCATCGACGCCGACGGCAAACTGCACGTCGCCGCGCTGGACGCCAAGGCCGAGCCCGCGTCGCTGGTCGACCTGCGCCGCCGGGTGGAGGCGATGATCCCGCGTGTGGACCTGCCGGAACTGGTCACGGAGGTGATGAGCTGGCATCCCGGTTTCACCGAGGCGTTCACCCACACCTCGGGCAACGAGGCCCGCGTCGCCGACCTCGGCTTGTCGGTGGCGGCCGTGCTCTGTTCCTATGCGATGAACGTCGGGTTCAAACCGGTGACAACGCCTGGTGTCGACGCCCTGACCAGGGATCGGCTGCTGCACGTCGACCAGTGCTACGTGCGGGCCGAGACCATCGAGGCGGCCAACGCCGTGCTGGTCGACGCCCAGGCCGACATCCCCCTGGCCCAAGCGTGGGGCGGCGGGCTGGTCGCCTCGGTGGACGGGATGCGGTTCGTGGTGCCCGTGCGCACCCATAACGCCCGCCCGAACCCGAAGTACTTCGGCCGGAAACTGGGCATCACCTGGTTGAACATGCTCAACGACCAGTCCGCCGGGCTGGCAGGCAAGGTGCTGCGCGGAACACCTCGCGATTCGCTGCACACCATCGACGTGATCGTGTCCCAGCACGGCGGGCGGATTCCGGAGGTCATCATCACCGACACCGGGTCGTATTCCGACATCGTGTTCGGACTGCGTCGCTCGGCGTCGGCCGCGTCAGCTTCGGCCCCCTTTTCCAGGTGAACCTGGCCGCCCGCGCCACCGAGCTCCTCGCCGCCTGGCGCTGACGCCCGTGCGTGAGTTCGGTAGCCCTGGCTACCGAACTCACGCTCAGTCCACGCGTCAGCGCATGTAGGTCGCCGTCTGGGCGGCGACGAGGTCGACGAGGTCACCCTGCGCGACGTTGACGTCCAGCAGGTGCAGGCCCCACGACTCGTTCGGAACCGCGGGCAGCAGCTGCGCGCCGGGTCCGTCGATCAGCAGCACGTTCGCGGCGCCGCCGGTGCAGTGACCGTGGAACGAATCGACGTCACGGCCCCCGATGACGCTGTGCAGCGGCGCCGTCGCGGAATTGTCGTGCAGGGAAGCCGGATTGGTGCACAGCACCTCGAGTCCGGGGGTGGTCGACGTGCCGTACCGGATGTCCGGGGGGATACGCGAATACGCCGAGAACGCGACGACGCAACCCGTCTGGGCGGCGTCGGTGCAGGCGGGCACCGACTCGAAGTCGCCTCCGGCGACGTCGCCCTCGCGAACCGTCACGTTGCCGCCGAGCAGAAGGGCCGACACCAGTTGCGACTGCACCGGCGTGCCTTCGATGCGCTCCTGGATCAGGGTGCGCAACATCCGCGTGCCCTGGGAATGACCGATCAGGACGACGCCGCGTCCGTCGTTGTGGTTCGCCAGGTAGTCGTCCCACGCGCGCTGGACGTCGTCGTAGGCGAGTTCCAGCGCGGCCGCCCGCTCCTCCGGTGCCCCGGCGAACAGGCTCCGCAACGTGGCCTGGCGGTACACGGGCGCCCACACGTTGCAGTTCGCGCCGAACGGTTCTGCCTGCAGCCGCGCGATGCCCTGTACCTCCGGCGACCGGTCGAAGTTCGCGTTCGTCGACAGTTGGGCCGAGATCGTGGGGTAGACGTAGAAGCAGTCGACCGGTGCGCCCGACCGTCCGCCGCACGGGTCGCCGGCCTGTCCGGGACGGCACAGCCAGGTCGTCCCCGCGTCGGCAGCGGCCGGTGGTGCGGCCGCGAGCGCGGCACCGAGCAGTACCGACCAGAGCAGAACCACCAGCGTGCGTGCCCCACGGGAGATCGCCATGCGGGTGAGGGTAGCACGTCAGCGCCCGTCCGCATATGCCTGCAGATGCGCAACCTGGGCGGCGTCCAGGGACGGCCGGACAGACTGGCGTGCCGCGGCGACATCGGCCGCGGTGACGTCGGCGGCGTCGACGTCACGACGCATCGCGGCCAGCGCCGCCTCGCGCAGCAGTGCCGAACAGTCCGCCGCCGAGTAGCCGTCGAGATCCACGGCCAACGCGTTCAGGTCGACGTCGTCGGCCAGCGGCACCGAACGGCCCGCGGTGCGCAGGATCTCGCGCCGCGCGTCGGCGTCCGGCGGCGGCACGAACACCAACTTCTCCAACCGTCCGGGACGCAGCAGCGCCGGATCGATCAGGTCCGGCCGGTTCGTCGCCCCGACCACGACGACGTCACGGAGTGGCTCGACACCGTCGAGTTCGGTGAGCAGCGCCGCGACGACACGATCCGTGACACCCGAGTCCGAGGACTGCCCACGGCGCGGCGCGAGCGCGTCGACCTCGTCGAGAAAGATCATCGACGGCGCCGAATCCCGTGCCCGCTGGAACAGTTCGCGCACCGCCTTCTCGGATGCGCCGACCCACTTGTCCATCAGTTCCGCTCCCTTGACAGCGTGCACCGACAGCTG
>JAUWDL010000244.1 GCA_030608825.1 Gemmatimonadales bacterium | reverse complement strand
AGGGCATGTACTCGCAGATCGGTGGCCACCTCAAGAAGAACACGCCGGACGAAGTCGCGATCGTCAACGGCGTCTATACGTGGAAGGGCTGCGAGCGAGCGTGCCGCTACGCCTTCGAGCTCGCGCGAAAGCGTGCGGCGGAGCGGACGGCGCTCGGCGAGAAAGGCCGGATTGCGTGCGTCACACTCGTGGACAAAGCGAACGCCATCCGGCCGCACGACCTGTGGCAGCGGGCCTACGAGCACGTCGCCGCTGACTTCCCGGACGTCGAGACGGACCACGCCTACGTGGATGCCTGCTGCATGTGGATGGTGAAGAACCCCGAGTGGTTCGACGTGATCGTCACGACGAACCTGTTCGGAGACATCATCACGGATCTGGGTGCGATGCTGCAGGGCGGGATGGGGATCGCGGCCTCGGGCAACATCCATCCCGGGCGTACCTCGATGTTCGAGCCGATTCACGGCTCGGCGCCGAAGTATACGGGCAAGAACGTCGCCTGCCCGCTGGGCGCGATCTCCGCCGTCGCGATGATGCTGGACTTCCTCGGAGAGAGCGTGGCGGCGCAGAGGGTCGAGCGCGCGGTCGGCGACCTCCTGCAGAGCGGGGATGTGCCGTCAGCGGATGCCCGGAGCGGCATCGGCACCGATGAGATGGGCGACATGGTCGTGTCGCGACTGGAAGCCGCCTCGCCGAGCGGAGCGGCTGTGTGAAGGCGGCGGTATGAAGGGGATTCCGCTCGATGCGCGGGTTCACTGCTCGGATGGACCGGCCGGCCGGTCGACCTGCCTGATTCTCGACCCGATCAGAGAGGTCGTGACCCAGGTCGTCGTCTACGATGGGGGGCGTCCGATCGAGCTGGAGCGGGTCGTACCGGTCGAGCGGATCGCGGATACGACCCACGACTCGATCCTCCTCGACTGCACGCGGGACGAGCTCCGAGAGCTACCGACCTTCGACTCGGTGGGATACACCCCCCGGGAGGACGACGCGGGGACCAGGACCTTCTTCTGGCCCTTTGCGCGGCCCGAGGCGGTGAACCTGCCCCTCGGCCACGAACGAATCCCGCTCGGCGAGCTCGCCCTTCGGCGCGGCGCCGGCATCGAGGCGACTGACGGCCACATGGGAAAGCTCGGAGAGCTGCTCGTCGATGAGGAGGGTCGGATCACGCACTTCGTGCTCAAGGAAGGCCACCTCTGGGGACGAAGAGAGGTCGCCGTTCCCGTCTCCATGGTCGAAGATGCCGCCGAGGACCTCGTTCGGCTGAGGGTCGATCGAAGTGCCGTCGAGGAGCTGCCGGCAGTTCCCGTGAAGGAGAGGGCCCGATGAGGAGACGTTCGCTTTCGAAGCTCGCGCGAGGATTCGTTCCGGCGGCCGCGCTCGCGTCGGTGGTACTGCTATCGTCCGTGGCTCCCTCATTGGCTCAGGGCGCTCCGCAGGACAAGACGCCGGATGATTGGTGGTTCCAGGTGACGCCGTACCTCTGGGCGGCCGGTATCAACGGTGGGGTCACGACCGGAGATTTCACCGTTCCGATCGACGCGAGCTTTGGCGACATCTGGTCCAAGCTCAAGTTCGCGTTCTCCGCCCACGCCGAGTTCGGCAAGGGGCGCGTGCTGGGCGGGATCGACTTCCTCACCATGAAGGTGGGTGAGGACTCGATACCGCTGGCGGCCCCGGAGCTGGGGAGAAGCGGCGATTTCCGGTTCACCGTGATCCAAACGGAACTATTCGGGGCCTACCGGTTCGGTGGGTTCGACCGCCCCACGCGGCTGGATCTGCTTGCCGGAGTCAGGTACAACTATCAGGACCAGGACCTCGTCATCCGGGACACCCCGATCGACAAGTTCCGGGGATTCCAGGAGGCTTGGGTCGACGTCTTCGCGGGCGCCCGCTTCGGCGCCGACCTCGGAAGAAGGTGGTACGTAGCGGCCCGCGCCGATGCCGGCGGGGGCGGCGCGAAGTTCACGGCGAACGCCGCGGCTGGAATAGGCTTCCGTATTCTGAGTTGGTTCGACGTCGACCTCGGGTTCCGCTACCTGTTCATCAACTACGCGGACGGGGTCCCGGGAAGCCCGGCCTTCTACGCTTACAACGCCGACCAGTACGGCGTCCTACTCGGCTTCAGCTTCCGGTTCTGAGGAGCGGGTTGCCGTGGCGTGGCCGATCTTTTTTCGACACACGGGGTCGCTCACGCCAGGCGGCCCCGTTCTTTTTCGAGGGACGAGCACCTCTTGTTGGACGAACACCTCTTGCGGCAGAACACTCATCTCATCGCTGATCAGCTCGCAGACTGAATAAGGATCGGACCATGATCGATAGGCTTCGGCTTCCTTTCAGAATCCCTTCGCGCCACAGCCGGCTGCTCTTCGCGCTTGCCCTCTCGCTCGCAGCGGTAGCCCTCGCGGGCGGCGCGGCGCCACTCCTCGCCCAGAAGACGGACACCCTGATCGTCCGAAACGGCGACGTGATGACGGGGGAGATCAAGGAGTTCCAGCGCGGCAAGGTGGAGTTCAGCACGGACGCTGCGGGGACGATCTACGTGAAGTGGACCCGCGTGTTGACGGCCGACACGGACAAGCTGTTCGACATCGACCTGGAAGACGGGACGAAGCACTTCGGGTAACTGGCGTTCGGCGACGAGCCGCACCAGGTCAAGATCGTGGCAGGCCGGGACACGTTCGTGGTCGCCACGCAGCAGGTCGTGAAGATGCAGCGGATCAAGGAGACCTTCTGGAGGCGGCTGGACGGGAGCATCGATCTCGGCGTCGACTTCACCCAGCAGAACGCGAAGACAGACTTCAACGTCGGCGCCGAGGTCAGGTACAAGAAGGACAGGAACAACTTCGTGTTCGACGTTTCCACCTCGTTCAGCCGGCAGGACGACACCGACGACATCACCCGGCTGAACACGAACCTGATCTTCATGAGAGAGTTCGGGAGTCGCTGGTTCTACTCGGGTCTGCTGGCGGGCGACCAGAACTCGCAGCTCAGCCTGGACATCCGCGGCACGGCTGGCGGCGGCCTGGGCCGCTTCCTCGTCCAGTCCAACAAGGTCATGCTTGGCACCTCTCTCGGGCTCTCCTACGCCCGCGAGCGCTTCATCGACCAGGAGGCCGACAACGCGTTCCAGGCCTACTTCCTGGGCGACTTCCAGTTCTTCAGCTGGGGTGGGCTGGACACCGATCTCTCGAGCCGGCTGGTGGTGATCCCCGTGATCAACCAGGGGGGACGTTGGCGGATCAGCTTCATCACGAGCTTCAAGCGGGAGATCGTCAGCGACTTCTACTTCAACATCAGCGTGAACGAGCAGTTCGACAGCCAGCCGCCGGCGCAGGGCACCGAGAAGAACGACCTCAGCCTCACGACCTCGTTCGGTTGGTCCTTCTAGCGCCTCGGTACACTCGAGGAGTGGTTCGCCTAACGGGTGGTGCGGCCTAGGCCGGCGGCTGCTCCCGCCGCTCTCGGATTGCATCTGCATCTTCCCTAGGACAACCTTCCAACAGGCGTGTACGGAGCGCCGGGCCGTCGCCAGGCGGCCTGCCGCAACCGTTG
>JAUWDL010000213.1 GCA_030608825.1 Gemmatimonadales bacterium | reverse complement strand
GGCGAACTCATCCTCCCGCGAGCGGAGATCCCACTCCCGCCACGGAGCGACCACCCGGAGCTGGGGCGCCAGCGTCCGATAGGTGACCTCGAACCGCACCTGGTCGTTGCCCTTTCCGGTGCAGCCGTGGGCCAGCGCGTCGCAGCCGTGGGCCAGCGCCGTCTCCACCTGCGCTTTCGCGATCAGGGGCCTCGCGAGCGCCGTTCCGAGCAGGTAGCGGCCCTCGTAGATCGCGCCGGCGCGCAGGGCGGGGAAGAGGTAGCCGGAGGCGAACTCGGCCTTGAGGTCGACGACCTCGCACGCGACCGCGCCGGTGCGAAGCGCCTTCTCTCTAACCGCCTCGAAGTCCTCCTCCTGTCCGACGTCGGCCACCACCGCGACCACCTCGCAGTCGTAGTTATCCCGCAGCCAGGGGATCATCACCGACGTATCGAGTCCGCCCGAGTAGGCGAGGGCGATGCGCTCGATCGGCTTCTCAGTTTGCATGTAGGTCTCCCGAAGATGCCTCGGCCAGCACCTCTCGTAGGATGAGGAGGGCCGCGTCCACCTCGGACGCGGAGACGGTGAGCGGGGGCGCGAGCCTCAGGGTGCGAGGCTGGACGGCGTTCAGCAGCAGGCCTCGCTCGCGGCACGCCGTCGACACCGACGATGCCTCGATCGTCAGATCTACCCCCAGCAGCAGGCCCAGGCCGCGAACAGCCCGAACCACCGGATTCTCCGCCGCGGTCCTCTCGATGCCGGCCGCGAGCCTCCGGCCCATGGAGCTCGCGCGCTCGAGCAGATCATCGTCGCGTATGGTCCTCAGCACCGCGCTGGCGGCGGCGCAGGCCAGCGCGTTCCCGCCGAAGGTCGTGCCATGGTCGCCTGGCCCAAAGAGCTCGGAGACCTCGCCGCTGGCCAGCAACGCCCCGACCGGCATGCCTCCGCCGAGGCCCTTGGCCAACGCGACGACGTCCGGACGGATCCCGTAGTGCTCGAAAGCCATCCACCGTCCCGTGCGACCGACACCGGTCTGCACCTCGTCGAGCATCAACAGCGCCCCTACCCGGCTCGTCAGCTCGCGCAGTCCGGTCAGGTAGTCGCGCTCGGCCGGGATCACGCCGCCCTCTCCCTGGACCGGCTCGACGAGGATGGCGCAGGTGTCGGGACCGATGGCCGCCTCGACCGCCTCGAGATCGTTGAACGGAACGAAGCGGAAACCGGGGGGCAGGGGCTCGAACTCCTCCCGGTACCGCGGCACGCCGGTGGCAGCGAGGGCGCCCAGGGTCCGGCCGTGAAAGCTGCCCTCGGCCACGATGATCTCCGGCGCCGCCGAGCCCCTTCGAAGGCTCCCCCACTTCCTGGCCAGCTTGATCGCGGCCTCGATCGCCTCCGTACCGCTGTTGCAGAAGAAGGCCCGGTCGAATCCGCTCACCTCCTTCAAGAGCCTGGCGGCTTCGGCCTGCTCGGGGATGTGGTAGAGGTTCGAGACGTGCAGGTAGCGCTCGGCCTGCTCTCGGATCGCACGCTTCAGCGAAGGATGGGCATGTCCCAGCGAGGAGACCGCGATGCCGCCGATGAAGTCCAGGTACTTCGTTCCGTCCAGACCCCAGAGGTGGGTGCCGCATCCGTGGGAGAAGGCGACGGGCTCCCGCGCGTAGTTGCGGAAGAGGTGTTCCTCCGAGGCCGCGATCGCCGACTCGATCCCTGGTGGCCGGTTTCCGTTGGATGGCGCCGCGTTTCGACCGGTCCGGCCGGCGCGGCTCCGCACCATCGTGCCGATGCCGCGATCGGTGAGAAGCTCGATGAGGAGGCCGTCCGGATCGCGGGTGCCGACGATGTGGGCGCTCTCCACCCCGCCTTCGACCGCGGCGAGGCACGCCTTGAGCTTGGGGATCATGCCCCCCGCGACTTCCCCGGACTCGAGCATGGCGCGGGCGGTTGGCAGATACAGCTCCGACACGAGCCGACTCTCGCCGCCCTCCGTGCGCAGAACCCCGTCCACGTCCGTCAGCAGGATGAGCTTCTCGGCGTGGAGCGTCACGGCCAGCGCCGCAGCGGCGGCGTCCGCGTTGAGGTTGTAGGTGGTCCCGGCCCGATCGGTGCCGATCGAGGAGACGACGGGCACGAAGCCGCCTTCGACCATCGCCTTCAGCACGTCGGGAGCCACTCGCTCCACCTCTCCGACGTGGCCGAGGCTGCCGGCCGACGGATGAGGCCTGGCGACCAGCAGGCTTCCGTCCTTGCCCGAGAGTCCGGCGGCCCGCCCCCCGGCGGTCTCGATCCCGGCCACGAGCCGGCTGTTGACCCGCCCCGCCAGAACCATCTCCACGACCTCCATCGTGTCGGCGTCCGTCACGCGGAGGCCGTCGATGAACCGGGGCGTATGCCCGAGGCGGTCCAGCATCCGGCTGATCTCGATCCCGCCCCCGTGTACGAGCACGGGCTTCAGACCGGCGCGCTGCAGGAGGACGACGTCCTCCAGGGTTGCGTCGCTCGCCTGATCCAGAACGCTTCCCCCGAGCTTGATGACCACCGTCTTGCCGCGCCAGCGGGTCGCGTAGCGCAGCGCCTCGGCCAGGGTGAGGCCGACGGGGCTCCGTGCCCTCTCCTCGAGGTCGGCGGTCGAGCCGTGCGCCTTCGCGAAAGCGGCTTTCACGAGACCATGCCCGCTTCGGCCGCGTAGGAGCCGTTGATCCGGACGTACTCCTCCGACAGATCGCACGTCAGGACGTTGGCGGACCCTTCCCCGAGCCCGAGCTCGATTCGCAGCTCGATCTGCGAGCCACGAAGCTCGGCGGCGGCTGCGCTCAGCGATGCCTCCACGCCGAGCCCGTCGCGGACGATCTGAGCCGGGCCGATGAAGATCTGGACCCTATTCTCGGCGATCTCGGCGCCGGCGCTGCCGAGTGCGGCCATGAGCCGGCCCCAGTTGGGCTCGGCGCCATGGAGGGCGGTCTTCACCAGCAACGAGTTCGCGAGGCGGTAGGCCACCAAAGCCGCATCGCCTTTGCTCGATGCCCCCGTCACCTCGATCTCCGCCACCTTGGTTGCGCCCTCTCCGTCGCGAACGACCTGCATCGCGAGCTCGAGGGCTACGCCGCCAAGCGCCTCCTCGAACCTCCGCAGCGCATCGCCGCGCACGATCGGGTCGTTTCCAGCGGCGCCGTTGGCGAGAGCGAGAATGCAGTCGTTCGTGCTCGTGTCCCCGTCCACCGTGATGCGATTGAAGGAGCCGGCGACCGCGGTCCGGAGGACCGAATCCAGGGTGCTCGCGGGAAGCCGGGCGTCCGTGGTGAGAAAACAGAGCGTGGTGGCCAGCTTGGGGTGGATCATCCCCGCTCCCTTGGCCATGCCTCCGATGCGGACGGGCGTTCCATCGATCTCGACGATGGCCGCTGCCGTCTTGGGCCTCGAATCGGTCGTCAGGATCGCCGCCGCCGCCCCATCTCCGGACCGCCCCAGGCGCTCGCAGGCGAGGGGGATGCCCCGCCGAAGCGCATCCATCGGCAGCAGCTCTCCGATGATCCCGGTGGAGGCGACCAGGACCTCCTCGGGCGCGACCCCGATGGATCGGGCCACGAGCCGCGCCATCTCTTCGGCATCACGCCGTCCCTTCGGGCCCGTGCAGGCGTTGGCGTTGCCGCTGTTCGCCACAATCGCCCGGGCCTGGCCGCGGGCGATGACCTCCTGGCTGTAACGGACCGGCGCGGCCTTCACTCGGTTCGAGGTGAAGACGCCGGCCGAGGCACAGGCAAAGTCCGATGCCACGACCGCCAGGTCGGGACCGCGGCGCTTGACCCCGCAGTGGATGCCCGCCGCCCGGAAGCCGAGCGGCGCGGTCACGCCGGCGGTCGTCGTGGATGGGAGCGTCACGGATACACCGGCGCCATCCACAGGCCTTCCGTCTCGGGGAGATCGAACATCACG
>JAUWDL010000305.1 GCA_030608825.1 Gemmatimonadales bacterium | reverse complement strand
GCCGCCGGTGCGGCCGGCGTTCTTCGGTTCATTCCCGGCGCAGGATACTAGCGCTTACTCGGGCTCTCCGGTGAGCTGCTCCAGGGCGTCGAGGGCCCCTTCCACCATGTCGAAGACGATCTGGCGGGCGGGCTTCATGCTGGTCAAGAAGCCGACTCCCTGGCCGGCGGCCTCGGTCATGAGGTCCCCTCGTCGATTGTCGTTGGCGCCCTGGATGTAGTCGGAGCTCAGGAGCATCTGGTAGGGCGCGGGCAGCACCTCCGGGGCGCCGCTCTTGGCCCACTCCTCGGTCCACGGGCACTTCAGCACGCGCATCGTCATGCCCGAGATGCTCTTCGACCAGGAAGTGTCCTCGGCACCGGCGGCCAGGAGCTTCTCCTTGATGATCATGTCCACGTCGGACTCCCGCGAGGCGAGCCAGAGGGTGCCGGTCCAGACTCCGGCGGCGCCGAGGCAGAGGGCCGCAGCCAGGTGCCGTCCCGTGGTTACGCCTCCCGCCGCGATGATCGGCGTGTCGCCGGCGATGGAGACGACGTCGGGGACGATCGAGAAGGTGCCCACGGCCCCAGTGTGTCCGGCGGCGTCGTAGCCCTGGGCGATGATCGCGTCCACTCCGGCCTCGAGCTGGCGCCGGGCCTGGCGGGTCTTGCCCACGAGGCCGAAGACCTTCATCCCCCGCTCGTGGGCGGCGTCGAGGATGAACGCCGGGCTACCCAGTCCCGAGGCGATCACGGGCACCCGCTCATCGAGCAGGACGTCGAGCTGCCTGCGCGCGATCTCCTGGTTCAGGCCCCCCCACTGGTGCAACGCAACGGGCCCCTTGGGGTCCGGAACGTCGAACTCCTGCTTGATCTTCCTGGCGAATTCCCGATGAGTCTCCGGGATCTTGGCCAGCATGTCGTCCAGCGTCTCCGACAGCGGTGAGGAGGCGGGCAGCACCAGGTCGATTCCAAATGGCCTGCCTTCGACCCGCTCACGGATCCACTTGATGTCGGCGACGATCTCGTCGGGCGTGTGCATCGCCTCGCCGAGCACCGCGAAGCCACCGGAGTTGATCACGGCGACGGCGACGTCCTTGCAGTGGGTGAAGGCGACGATCGGGTACTCGATCCCGAGCATGTCGCAGAGCTTGGTTCGAAGCGGATCCTTGGTCATCTCGATCTGATCTCCCAGTCCAGTGAGTGCCCGACGCCGGTCCCCGGGGGTATGACGGCGGTCATATCTGCTTGGAACGAAGCCCCTACCATCGCCGTCGGACAGGCGTGACAGGTGCGGTCCGGAACCCGATGCCGCTGCCAGGTCGATTTCGACCCCGCTAGAGGGGTTTCGACCGCCCGTTGGATTCCGCCAGCCTGAAGGCCGTCGTAGCCCCGGAGGGAGGTACGGCTCAGCGATGCCCCGCTATCTCGTCGCCTGTGACGCTGGTGGCACCATGACCGATGTCATCGTCGTCGACGAAGAGGGCCGGTCCGTGATCGGAAAGGCCCCCACCACGCCCCACGACGAGAGCATCGGCTTCATGGAGTCGCTCGAAGAGGCGTTCCACTACATGAACCTGGACATGGCCCGGGATGGTCGTGAGTTCGGTCAGAGCATCGAGACGGCCATCTACACGGGCACGAGCATGCTCAACGCCCTGATCAATCTATCGGGCCTGAAGACGGGCCTGCTCGTCACGCGGGGCTTCGAGGACGTGATCGTGCAGGGCCGGGGCTCCCAGACCTTCATCGGCTACCAGTGGTCCGAGATCACCCACATGCAGTACCGGAAGCACCGGCAGCCGCTGGTGCCCCGCCGGCTCACCCGGGGTGCGACGGAGCGGATCGACCTCTTCGGCAACGTGGTGATTCCCCTCTACGAGCACGAGGTCGAGCAGGGGGTGCGCGAGCTGCTGGATCAGGGGATCGAATCCCTCGCCATCCTCTTCCTGCACTCCTTTACGAACGCCAGCCACGAGAAGCGCGCGGCGGAGATCGCCCGGCGGCTGATCGAGGAGTCGGGACGCACGGTCCACGTGGTGGTCTCCAGCGAGGTCGCGCCGACGATGCGGGAGGTCTCGCGGGCCAACGCCACCGTCATCCAGGCCTACGCGACCGCCCCCGCGCGCAAGCAGCTGCTCGGCGTCGAGGAGAAGCTGGTCGACATCGGCTACGAGCACACGCTCAAGACGGTGCTCTGCTACGGCGGCATCACCAACATCCGCTACCCGCGGCTGTTCGAGACGGTCATGTCGGGCCCCGTCGGGGGCATCATGGGGGCCGACTACCTGGCCAAGACGATCGGCATCGAGAACGTGGTCTGCTCCGACGTGGGCGGCACCAGCTTCGACGCCGGCGCCATCACAGCCGGCATCCTGCCGATCGACCGCGAGCCCCCCTTCCAGCAGATGTACGTGAACGTGCCCATGCTGGACATCCGCTCCATCGGCGCCGGCACGGGCACCTACATCCGGCTCGATCCGGAGACCAACCGCATCAAGCTCGGGCCCGACAGCGCTGGAGGCACGCCGGGGCCGGTCTTCCAGGAGTCGGGCAACGAGATCCCCACCGTGAACGACTGCAACCTGCTGCTCGGGATCCTCAACAAGGACTACTACCTGGGCGGTCGGGTCAAGGTGAACAAGGAGAAGTCGTACGAGTACTTCAAGGAGAAGGTCGCCGACCCCCTCGGACTGGACGTCTACGTGGCCGCCGAGCAGTGCTTCGAGCTGCTGAACGTCGTGATGCGCGAGCACCTGGTGCGCAGCCTGATGGTCGGCCACGACCTCCGAGACTACGTCCTGCTGGGCTACGGGGGCGGCGGCCCGATGCACCTGCTCGGCTACGCCGGCGACTACCCGTGGAAGGCCGTGTGCACGGTGCCCCACGCGGGCGCCTTCTCGGCCTGGGGCGGCGCCTGCATGGACTATGCCCACCGCCGGCACAAGAGCGTCTCCGCCATGATCCCCTTCGATGCGGACGCTGCCACCAAGATGCAGGCCGCCCAGGTCGTGGGTGCCGCCTGGCAGGATCTCGAGCGCGAGCTGCTGGAAGAGCTCCAGCAGGAGGGCTTCAGCCGC
>JAUWDL010000109.1 GCA_030608825.1 Gemmatimonadales bacterium | reverse complement strand
GAGAATCGACGCGCAGCGTAAGGAAGTGCATCAGGTTGTGGAGATCGATCTTCCAGTACCACTGCGTGTAGGTGGACAACGGCAGATCGATCCGGGCCAGTTCGCGCGCGACCTCGTTGTCCACCAGCCAGCCGTAGGTTTCGCTCGAGCGCTCGCGCGTCTCCTCCCACCAGCTGATCGCCCGATCATAGACCTCGCGGTCGGCCGACGTCGCCTCGCGGCCCTGTCGATTCGACTCGGCCTGAAGAGCGAACTGCTCATACTCCGGCCGATAGAACAGCAGCGGCATAAGGCTGTACCGGCCACTGTATTCATTGATTGAGGCCGTACGATGCCGGATCCACTGGCGGGCCACGAAGATCGGCATCGCGCAGTGGAACTTGAACTCCACCATCTCGCTGGGCGTCGTGTGAAGATGACGGCGCAGGTACCGGATCAAGCCCCGCGTCTGGCTTTGCTTTCGGGTCCCGTAGCCGTAGCTCACCCGGGCGGCCCGCTCGATGCTGTCGTCCGTGCCCATGTAGTCGATCAGAGCGACGAAGCCGTGATCCAGCACGGGATGGTAGAGGCCGAGGATCTCCTCGGCGGCAGGTACCGTCGGTCGCTTCGTTTCCATTCGTTTCTCGGAGAGGGTTCGGTCCGGGCGGCCGGTCGGGTCAGCAGCTCGACCGGGACGCCAAGACCGGAGGCTCAGACGTCCAGGTTTCGCACGTAGCGGGCGTTCTTCTCGATA
This sequence comes from Gemmatimonadales bacterium, assembly GCA_030608825.1. GTDB lineage: Bacteria > Gemmatimonadota > Gemmatimonadetes > Palauibacterales > Palauibacteraceae. The sequence goes on along the minus strand of JAUWDL010000109.1, from coordinate 5,082 downwards.
AACTCGCGACGCGGCTCCACTTCCTCTCCCATCAGCCGCTCGAACAGCAGCGAAGCCTGCGTGGCCTCGTCGATCGTGACCCTGAGAAGGGTGCGCTTCTCCGGATTCATCGTCGTGTCCCACAGCTGGTCGGCGTTCATCTCACCGAGCCCCTTGTACCGCTGAATGCTGACGCTCCCCTTCGCGCCATCGAGACTCGCCAGGATCTCATCCCGCTCTTCTTCCGAGTAGCAGTAGAACTCCTTCTTGCCCTTCTGGATGCGGAAGAGAGGTGGCTGGGCGATGTACACGTAGCCGGCCTCGATCAGCTCCTTCATCTGTCGGAAGAAGAAGGTGAGGAGGAGCGTCCGGATATGGGCGCCGTCCACATCGGCGTCTGTCATCAATATCGTTTTGTGGTACCTCGCGGACTCGATATCGAAGTCATCGCCAATGCCGGTGCCGATGGCCGTGATCATCGCCCGGATCTCGGTGTTGGAGAGAATTCGATCGATCCGAGCCTTCTCCACGTTCAGGATCTTTCCGCGGAGCGGAAGAATCGCCTGAAAGGTCCGGTCCCTGCCCTGTTTCGCCGTGCCCCCCGCGGAGTCTCCCTCGACGAGATAGAGCTCTGAGATGGAGGAGTCGGTGATCGAGCAGTCGGCCAGCTTCCCGGGGAGGATGCCCGTTTCGAGGGCCGAGCGTTTGCGGGTGAGGTCGCGTGCCTTCCGGGCGGCGTCCCGTGCGCGTGACGCCTGGACCGCCTTCTCGATGACCGTCTTGCCCGCCGCGGGATGCTCATCGAGCCACGTGTAGAGCTTGTCGTTGACCAGGCTCTCCACGATTCCGCGGACTTCGCTGTTGCCCAGCTTGGTCTTCGTCTGCCCTTCGAACTGCGGCTCGAGCACCTTTACGGAGAGAATCGAGGTAAGCCCTTCCCGCACGTCGTCGCCGGACAGGCCGAGGTCTCCCTTCTTCAGCAGACCGTGTTTGTCGCCGTACGAGTTGATCGTCCGGGTGAGCGCGGCCTTGAAGCCCGTAAGGTGCGTCCCGCCCTCGTGGGTGTTGATGTTGTTTACGAAGGTAAAGGTGTCCTCGTTGTATCCGTCGTTGTACTGCATCGCGACCTCCACCTCCACGTCGTCCTGGAGGCCCGCGAAATAGATGATATCCTCGTGAAGCGGTGTCTTCTGCCCGCGGAGATAGGTGACGAACTCCGAGATGCCACCTTCGAAGTGGAAGATCTCCTCGCGCTGGCCGTTTCCGTTCTCCTCCCGCTCGTCCCGGAGGATGATGCGCACACCGCGGTTCAAGTACGCCAGCTCGCGCAAACGTCCGGCGAGGGGATCGAATTGATAGCGCAGCTCGGTGAAGACCTCCGGGTCGGGCTTGAAGCTCACCTCGGTGCCCGTCTCTTCCGTCTTCTCGCCCTTCTTGAGCTCGGTGGTCTTGAAGCCCCGCGAGAACGTCTGCCGCCACACGAAGCCGTCACGGGCGACCTTAACCGTGAGCCACTCGGAGAGCGCGTTCACGACGGAAACGCCGACCCCGTGCAGGCCGCCGCTGACCTTGTAACTGCTCTTGTCGAACTTGCCGCCGGCGTGGAGCGTCGTCAGCGCCACTTCGACGCCTGGGAGCTTCTCGGTCGGGTGCTCGTCGACCGGAATGCCGCGGCCGTCATCCTGCACGGTGACCGAGTTGTCCTCGGCGATGACCACCTCGATCTCGCTGCAGAAACCGGCCATCGCCTCGTCGATCGAGTTGTCGACCACCTCATAGACGAGGTGATGGAGGCCGCGCGCGGCGGTCGAGCCGATGTACATGCCAGGCCGCTTGCGGACTGCCTCCAGGCCCTTGAGGACCTGGATTTGTCTCGACGTGTAATCGTCCGAGCTGCCTTTGCCTGTCGGCTTCTTCACCGATTTCGCCTTCGTCGTCTTGGAGGATGATTTGGCCATCTAACCCTTTCCTGCCTGCACGAATACGATCTTCTCGATTCGGCCTCGGCGTCTGCCCGCGTTGATCAGGCGGAGCAGCTCGTGGCGCATCATGTTCAGCTCGCTCAGCCAGGCCGCGCTCACGACCTCGACGAACAGCGTTCGGCCACTCACCCGTGTGCCTACGGTCACACGCGCGATGTGCGGGCCGACGAGCTTCTCCCAGTCGAGAGCCACGCCGGCACGCTCGACCCGCTCCGTGACCCCCAGTCTGTCGAGGAGCCCGCCTACGAGGTCACCCACCGGCTCGGGGCGCTCGCCCCGCTTGCGGCTGAGCCGCTCCGAGCGCGATTCCACCTGGCTTCCGCTCACCAGCTCCGTCGTCCGCTCATCGCTCCAGCCGTCCCCCGCTGATGCTCCACTCCTCGAGCCCACCCCTGAGCACGATGTCGGCCGGCTTGGGGGCCGTGAGAACGGCCTGGCCACAGCGACCATCCTCGAGGAGCGCGACCAGGCTGCCCGAGCGCTGGCGGTCCAGTTCGGCGAACACGTCGTCGAGCAGGTAGACGGGCTCGACGCCCGCGCGGTCCCGCAGAGTGTCCGCCTCGATCAGTCGGAGCGCGAGAGCGGCCGTCCTCTGCTGGCCGCCGGAGCCGAACCGCCGAATGGCCCGGTCCTCCTCGTCAGCGACCGCAGAGCTCAGATTGAGATCATCCCTGTGGGGGCCCACCAAGGTCCTTCCCTGCTGTCTCTCCCGTTCCTCCGCCGAGGCGAGAGCCTCGCGGAAGCGCGCCTCCCAGGTACTCCCGTCAGCCAACGACCCGGGCGGTCCGACCGAAGACCGGTACTCGAGGCGCGCTCCCAGCCCTCCGGAAATCGCCTCGTGGTACCTGGAGAATCCGTCCGCCCGCTCCTCCACCCACTCGGCCCTCGCCCTCATCACCGAGGTCCCGGCGCTCACCAGCTCGTCGGTCCACGGCTGCAGCTCATCGGAGGACGCAGCGTTCCGCAGCGCGCCGTTACGCTGAGCCACGGCGACCCGACATCGCTGCAGGCCGGCCAGATAGCCCGGCCGGACGAGCGACAGGAGGATGTCCAGGAAGCGCCGGCGCGCGGCGGGAGGGCCGCTCACCAGCTCGACATCGGCCAGGCTGAGGACCACGACACCGAGCGTTCCGAGCGCATCCGAGAGACGCTCGACCTCGACGCCGTTCACCTCGACCTTCTTGCGGCGCGTGCTCTTCTGGTAGGCGGCCGCGATCCTCCGCTCCCCGTCCGGGCCCTCCACCGTGCCTTCGATCCGGAAAGTGTCGTCGCCAAGCCTCACCAGTTCGGCATCCGGGGCTCCGCGGAAGGAGCGGAAGATACCGAGATAGTAGATCGCCTCGAGAAGGTTCGTTTTTCCGGAACCGTTCGGACCGACAATGGCGACTCCGGAAGGCGGGAACTCGCATTCGAGGTCCGCGAAGTTGCGGAAGTGCCTGAGGCGGAGCGCCTTGAGAATGACTCTTTCAGTCGGCGAATCTACCTCTACACGGCTCGTCGGGATGGTCGCTCTGAGACAGCACTTCCGGACTTCTCAAGATATACCGCAAACCCTTGTGCTGCAACGATAATCCCGACATTCGGCACGTTCCGGCAAAACGGCGCCACCTGCTCCTCGCAACGAGCTCAACGCTTCACGAAATGGCTGACGACAGGCGCCTCGCCGCTGTAGTCGTAGAACCCCCTGCCCGTCTTCCTCCCGTGATGGCCCGCGGCATACATGCGGCGCAGAAGGGGTGGCGGTGCGAATCGCTTCTCCCGGTACTCCTCGAACATGATCTCGGTGATCAAATAGAGCGTATCGTTACCGACGAAATCGGAGAGGGCGAAAGGACCCATGGGGTACCCACAGCCCAGTTGCATCGCGGTGTCGATATCCTCGATCGAGCCGATCCCCTCCTCGTAGGCACGGATTGCGTCGAGCATGTACGGCACGAGCAGCCTATTCACGATGAAGCCTGAGTTGTCCCGGCACGCGACCGGGGTCTTGCCCAGCGAGCGCGCGAACCCCATCGCCGTCTCGAAGGTGCCCGCCGACGTCCCTCCCGCCCGAACGACCTCGACCAGAGCCATCGCCGGGACCGGGTTGAAGAAGTGGAGGCCCACGAACCGGTCGGGCCGGCCCGAACTCACCGCCATCTCGGTGATCCTGAGGCTGGAAGTGTTCGACGCGAAGATCGTCCGTCGTGGGCAAAACCCATCCAGGCTCCCGAACAGCTCGTTCTTCGCTCCGATCTCCTCGATGATTGCCTCGATGATCACGTCGCACTCCGCCAGAGGCTCGAGCTCGACCGTACCGGCGACGCGAGTCAGCGCCTCATCCCTCTCCTTGGCCGTCATCTTCTCCTTCTCCACGGGCCCGGTCGAGGCTCCTTCGGATCGCGGTCAGACCGGCCTCCAGCGGGCCCGTCGCGATCTCTCGCACGATCGTCTCGTAGCCGGCCGCAGCGCTCACCTGCGCGATTCCGCTTCCCATCAGCCCAGCCCCAACGACCCCGACCTTCCTTATCTCGCTCACGCCCTCCTCCTATCGCTCACAGATACCATATCGTTAGTCAGTGTACATCCGTTTACCTAACGCGGTAACAGCTATTTACGGAGCGTCGTGAAGTCGGCGGCGTGCCAGCCGGGGCGACCTGAAGGGGATCAGACGCCGTCCGCCCGGCCAGACTTGGATCCGGTGAGCAGCCATTCCCTCCACCCGGACCCCTCCTTCTCCGCACCGATTTGCCCTTGCTCCAGCCGATCCAGGAGCCCGAGAACCGCGAGCTCGATGCGATCCCTCGCTTTCTGGATGGTCCGGCCCGCAGCCCACGAAGCGGCCCCCAGGAAGCCGATCAGCAGAAACGGAGCGATCACGATCGCTGGTCCGGTACCGACGAGGATCGCGGATCCGACGGCGCCCGCCGTGCCGCTGGCGCCCAAACCGAGAAGCCAGCCGGTCGCTTGTCCCGCCCGCAGGTTTCGAATGTCGACCGAGAGCGTGACGAGCGACCAGCCCTCCTCCAGCCCCTCCACGGCCAGCTGAACGTTCCGTGCCTTCGCCAGGTCATAACCGTGCCCACCCACATCGAGCGAACGTTGCATCTGCTTGAGCAGGCCCGCCGCGGGCTCCCAAAGC
>JAUWDL010000193.1 GCA_030608825.1 Gemmatimonadales bacterium | reverse complement strand
GGATGTGTCGGGTGATCGCTCTCGTGTCGGCTCCGACGAGCGTCGGGATCCGGTGGCGCTCGAGGTATGCCGGCAGCGGCTCGCGGCCTCGAGGTGCCGCGTCCGAAAGGTTCTTCACGACGAAGCCCGCGACCCATGGGCGACGTGACTGCGCGTCTTCCGGCCGCGTTCCGTAGTTCCCGATCATCGGGGCGGTCATGACGACGATCTGGCCGGCGAAGGAGGGGTCGGTGAGCACCTCCTGGTACCCGGTATGGTTGGTCGTGAAGACGACCTCGCCGAGACCCTCCTGGGGGTCGCTCAGGAGCCGGCCTGGAAACGCCGTCGCATCCTCGAGAAGAAGATATCCGTCTACGCCTTGCGGTCGGATGTGGGCCTCCGTTCCTTGTCTTCATGAGTGACGGTCTCGTCTACATCTACGCCGACGAATCCTGCCTGGGCAACCAGTTCGAGGGAGGCAATCCCGGAGCCGCCGCCGGGATGATCGAACAGTTCGACCCGCGCAGAGGATGGCGCCGGAAGGACTATTATCAGTTCGACCCCTCCACCACCAACAATCGCATGGCGCTCACCTCCGGCGCCCTGGGGCTGGCGGCTTTCACCCGGCCGTGCGATGTCGTCTTCACGACCGACAGTCGGTATCTGGTCTCGGGCATGAAGGAGTGGATCCACGGCTGGGCTGCCCGAGGTTGGCGGCGAAAGGGCGGCGCGATCGAGAACCTCGACCTATGGCGCCGCCTCGTTGAGGAGGCCCGGCGGCACCGGGTGGAATGGAGGTGGGTGCGGGGTCACGCCGGTCACGCCAAGAACGAGTACGCGAACATGCTGGCGGTCCGGGCCGCGACGGAGGCCGAGAACTCCGGTGGGTTGCTGGAGTCGGGATTCGAGGATTGGCTGGAGGCTGAGATGGAGCGGGGGCGCTATCTGGAGTACGTGGACGTACCTCCGGAGGAGCCATTCAGCCCCGATCCTGCGCCGCCGGCCGGCGGCTGAAGGGTCAGCCGCCCGAGTCGTCCTCGCTGCCGGCGCCGCCCCCGTCACCGGAGCCGTCTTCGCCCCCTCCGTTCGCACCGCCCTCCGCCCCGTCCGCCTCACCCTCACCCTCCGCCTCACACTGCAGGACCGAAGCAGGCGCTTCCGGAGCCCCTCCGCCCCCCAACTGACCTCGCAGGATGGACTCCGGTGTCGTTCCCTGACGCGAGGAGAGGACACTCAGCACTATGGCCAGGAAGAAGTAGAGGCCGCCCCCGATCCAGGTCAGATTCGTCAGGAGCGTCGCCGCCTGGCGCCCGCCGATGAAAGAGTCGGTGGATGAGGACGCTCCGCCGAACGATGCTGCGAGTCCTCCACCCTTCCCCGCCTGCATGAGGATGATCAGGATCATCATCAAGGCGATCAGACTGATAAGGATGACCAGGAACGTGAACATGTGCTCACCTGCCGGCCCCTTGGCCGAAAGAATGCCAGAGAATCAAAGGCGCGGCCGTCCGGCGCGCGCCCGTCGTTCAAAACCTGTTGGCCCCAAGCCGCCGAAAAGTTAGATCTATCGTCGCGGCGGAGCAACCATCCAGGACGTTGCCTTCAGCGATCCGAGCCCGCCAGACAGATCTGAGCGAAGCTATCGGGATCCAGGCTCGCGCCCCCCACCAACACCCCGTCTACCCCCTCGGCCGCCAGTAGAGCCTCGATGTTGTCGGGCTTGACGCTTCCTCCGTACAGGATCGTCGCCGTCGCCGCCGGCTCGTCGGTGGCTCGGCGCGAAAGCACCTCCCTGATCAGACCGTGCGCTTCCGCAGCGTCGCGCGGCGTGGCCGTCTCTCCCGTGCCGATCGCCCACACCGGCTCGTAAGCCAGCACCTTGTCGTGCCAGGTCCCGCACCCGGAGGACGCCAGTCCGTCGAGCACGCTCTCCATCTGCCGGCTCAGCACCTCCTCGAGCCGACCCGCCCGACGCTCTTCCAGCGTCTCGCCCACGCAGAGGATCGGCCGCAAACCCGCTTCCAGCAGACGGCGCAGCTTGGCCCCCACGGTGGCGTCTTCATCGCCGAAATCCCGTCGCCTCTCCGAGTGTCCTGCCAGGCCCCAGCCAAGCTTCGCCTCCGCTGCCATCGCCGCGGAAACGGCGCCGGTATAGGCACCTTCGACCTCGGTATGCACGTCCTGGATCCCGACCTCGAGATCGTCCCGGCCCGAGCGGGCCGCCAGGAACGCCGAGAGGCTGATGGCGGCGGGGAAGAACACCACGCTCCTGTCGGAGTGGGCAGGGTACAGCCGCATGAAGCGATCCAAGAAGGCCCGCGTCGTCTCCGGGCCCTTGAACATCTTCCAGTTGGCGGCCAGTACCGGCTGCCGTACGGCCTCGCTCATGCTTTCTCCAATGCTTCGAGCCCGGGCAACGAGCGCCCCGCGAGATACTCGAGGGCGGCTCCGCCACCCGTCGAGACGTGAGACACCTCCGCGGCGAGGCCCGCCCGACGGATCGCGGCCGCGGAGTCACCACCGCCGATCACCGTGAACGCCCCGGCGGATGTCGCCGCAGCGGCAGCCGCCGCGAGCCCATTCGTCCCCTGGGCGAAGGCTTCCCGCTCGAAGAAGCCCATCGGGCCGTTCCAGAAGAAGGTGCGTGCCTTGGAGACGGTCTCCTCGTACAGCTCACGCGTTCGCGGACCGATATCGAGAGCCGACGCCCCGCTCGGCACCGCGGACGCATCCACCACCCGAGCGTCGGCCCCAGCCTCCGGCCCCGAGCTCACGACCAGGTCGACGGGCAGCTGGATCTTGGTGCCGGCCCGATCGAGCAACGAGGCGGCCGTGTCCCGGGCACTCGCCTCGACGAGCGAGTCGCCGAGATCTTCTCCTCGCGCGCTCAGGAAGGTGTTGGCCATCGCTCCGCCGATCAGGATCCGGTCGGCGCGGGAGAGGAACCCCTCGAGCAGGTCGATCTTGTCGGAGATCTTCGCGCCGCCGAGCGCGACGACGAACGGGACGTCGACAGTCCCGCGCAGGCGGCCGAGCGCCGCCAGCTCCCGCTCGATCAGGAATCCCGCCACGGCCGGGGAGAGCCAGCGGGTGACACCGACGGTCGATGCGTGCGCTCGGTGCGTCGTTCCGAAGGCATCGTTGACGAACAGGTCGCCCAGTTCCGCGAAGCGGCGCGCCAGCCCTTCGTCGTTCCTGGTCTCACCGGGGAGGAATCGAGTGTTCTCCAACAGAAGGATCTCCCCGTCCCGGAGGCTTCGGCTCGCTTCGACGGCGTCGCCGGAGTCCGCCGGCTCCGCGAACAGAACGGGGCGCCCGATCCCCTCCGCGAGGACGTCGGCCACCGGAAGCAGCGAGTAGCGGGGGTCGGGGCTTCCGCCGGGGCGGCCCAGATGACTGAGCAGCACCGGCCGTGCACCATGCTCCGCCAGGTAGGCCAGGGTGGGATAGCTCGCCTCGATTCGGGTCACGTCCTGCACCCGTCCGTCGGCCAGTGGCACGTTGTAGTCCACCCGCACGAGGGCGCGCTTGCCGGCCAGGTCGACCGTACCCAGCTGCCGAAGAGAGCGTGCCATGGGGACGTGTGCTTGTCGGTTCGGGGCCGAGCTCAGACTCCCGATGTCGCGGGTAGCCGCGCGGCGACGAAGGACGCGAGCTCCAGGCTCCGGTTGGAGTAGCCCCACTCGTTGTCGTACCAGGCGATGATCTTGATCATATGGCCGTCCAGTACGGATGTGGCCAGGCTGTCCACGATCGAGCTCGCGGGGTTGCCGACGTAGTCGATCGACACCAGGGGCTCGTCCGAGTACTCGAGGATCCCGGCCAGCTCCCCGGCGGCGGCGCACCGGAAGGCCTCGTTCACCTCCCGGGTGTTGGTCTCCCTCTCCACCGTGGCCACCAGATCGACGAGCGAGACGTTCGGTGTGGGCACCCGCAGCGCCATCCCGTCCACCTTGCCCTCGAGCTCCGGGAGAACGAGAGAGATCGCCCTCGCGGCTCCGGTCGTGGTGGGGATGATCGAAAGGGCCGCGGCCCGCGCTCGCCTCAGGTCCTTGTGCGGGAGGTCCAGGATCCGTTGGTCGTTGGTGTAGCTGTGGATCGTCGTCATCAGCCCGCGCTCGAAGCCGAAGTTCTCGTCCAGG
>JAUWDL010000306.1 GCA_030608825.1 Gemmatimonadales bacterium | reverse complement strand
AAGCGCGTCACGTATCTTCGTCTCTACGGCCAGCGCCTCCAGGGCATCGTCCAGAGCGGCGTCCAATCGGCCCAACCCCGGCTCCGCTGGCGGGGGCACGTAAATGTCACGTGTCAGCGTGAGGCACGTCTGTCGATCGTCCAGCAGCGTGCGAGCGACGGCGGCGCCCAGCTTGTCGTCAGGCGGACGGTGGTGGCGGCCTCCGAGAGGGAAGGCGAGGGGCCGCAGCACCCAAGCAGCGGGTCGGTTCGGAAGGTTGTCCAGGACTCCTACCAAGGCCGTTTGGATCTGTTGCAGTGCATGCCGGCACGACCACTCGACGAAGGGAAGGTCGCAAGCTGGCCTACCGTCGTCCTCATATCGCTTGAGCGCGGCCGATCCCAGATACATCCAGGCGAGCGCATCGGCCAGCCGACCGCTGATCTTCTCGCGCCGCTTGAGCTTGCCTCCGAGCGTGGCCATCGCCGCATCCGAGATGAGCGCGAAGGCGGCGCTCATCTGAGAGAGCTGGCCGAAGAACCGTCTCGCCGGCCCGCCGGTCGGGGGTCGCAGGAGCCGCCCGCCCGTGAGCCCGAGAAGAAAGGCACGGACGGCATTCGTGGCGACGTGTCCGATGTGCCCGAAGAAGGCACGGTCGAATCGTGCCACGTCTCGCTCCGCGACAGACCGCATCTCCTCCTGGGCGTACGGGTGGCTACGAACCGCCCCTTGTCCATAGATGATCATGGATCGGGTGAGGATGTTTGCGCCTTCCACGGTGATGCCGATCGGCACGGCCTGGTAGGCATGGGCGAGGATGTTGCGTGGGCCGCGGCAGATCGCGGCGCCGGCCCGGATATCCATGGCGGCGTTCACCACGGAGCGCATGCCCTCGGTGAGGTACGCTTTAACGATCGCCGACAGCACCGCAGGCCGTTCCCCGGCATCGACGGCCCCGACGGTCAGGGTTCTGGCGGCATTCATCAGATAGTTGAGGCCCCCGATGCGCGCGAGCGGCTCCTCGATTCCCTCGAACCGACCGATCGGCGTGTCGAACTGTTCGCGGATGGTGCCGTACGCGCCCACGACTCGTGTGGCCAGCTGGGCCGACGCCACGGCGAGCGAAGGAAGCGAGATGGATCGGCCGGAGGCCAGGCTCTCCATCAGCATCCGCCAGCCCTGACCCGCCCTCTCTCGCCCACCGATAATGAAGTCGAGCGGAACGAAGACGTCCGAACCGCGGTTCGGCCCGGTCTGGAAAGGCACGCCCATCGGGTCGTGCCGCTCTCCGATCTCGATGCCGGGGAGGTCGGCCGGGATCAGGGCACAGGTGATGCCGAAGTCCTCTTCACCCCCCAACAGCCGATCGGGGTCGCGCAACCGGAAGGCGAGTCCGATCAACGTCGCCACCGGCCCGAGTGTGATGTACCGCTTGCGCCAGCTGAGACGCATCCCGAGTACTTCCTCACCTCCATACGTGCCCCGACACACGATCCCCACACTCTGCATGGCAGCTGCATCGCTCCCGGCCTCTGGCCCGGTCAGAGCGAAGCACGGGATCTCCTCGCCAGCTGCCAGCCGTGGGAGGTACTGCCGCTTCTGCTCCTCCGTGCCGTAGTGCAAGAGGAGCTCTGCCGGGCCGAGCGAGTTCGGCACCATTACCGTCACCGCGGCCGTGACGCTGCGGCTCGCGAGCTTCGTGATCACGGCCGAGTGGGCGGCTGCAGAGAACCCCAAACCGCCGTATGCCTCGGGGATGATCATCCCGAAGAAGCGCTGGCGCTTGATGTGGTCCCAGACGTGGCGCGGCAGATCTCCGCGCTGGACCACGTCCCACTCATCGGCCATCGCGCAGAGCTCCTCGACCGGACCGTCAAGGAAGGCCTGCTCCTCCTCCGAGAGCGTCTGCGGCGTGAAGCTGAGGAGCTTCTTCCAGTCGGGATTACCCGAGAAGAGGTCGCCGTCCCACCAGACCGTCCCGGCTTCGAGGGCAATCCGTTCCGTGTTGCCCATTCGTGGGAGGAGCGGCTCGATGAACCGCATCACCCACCGGCTGACCAGGCGACGCCGGATGGGCCCAACGCCGAAAACCAGAGCCAGCCCGCCAAAGGCAACCCCGGCGGTGGTGTAGAGGAACGCGGAGCTGGGGCCGGCAGCCGCCCACCATCCCAGCGCGATCGCGCCCGGCGCTACCCATGCCCAGTAGGATCGCCCGCGATAAAGAAGTGTCACGCCGAGGCCGAGAAGCAGGACGACGAGGAAGATGCTCATTTGTCTAGTCGTTTGCTTAGAGGGGCTGAAGGCTGAGGCGCTGCTCTTCGTCGATGTGAAACAGAGTGCTCTCGGGCAGCGCCGTCCAGTCCTCGGTCTCTAGGTCACGCCATTCCCCGTGCCCTCGCCATCCGGCGCCTGCGACAGAATTCTCGCCTTCAGATCCTCGAGGCCGACCGAGTCGGTCGTCTGCCCGAACAATCCACGAGCCGCGTCGCCGAGCGCCCGGATCTGGGCGGCATAGCGACGGCAGTATCGACACTTGAGGAGGTGAAGCCGCACGGCCAGGCGTCGGCCGATACCCGCCTCCGACAGCTCATCCGTCGAGATCGCCCTCGTCACTTCCTTACAGGTCGGCATTGCTCCTTCCCATCCCCTTTTCTTCAAGGCACTCGCGCAGTCTGTTGCGTGCCCGATAGAGCACCACACCGAAGTTAGTGCGCGTGACGTCCAGAATCTTACAGATCTCGGGCGTGGAAAACCCTTCGACCTCTCGGAGGATGAAGGCCATGCGCTGCTGATCGGGAACCGCTTCCAGGCACTCGCCGATGGCACCTCGGATCTCGCCGGCCAAGAGTTCCGCGTCGGCGGGGCTCGGTGGATGAATCCAACGCCCGTTATCATCGAAACGGCTCTCGAAGACATCCTCCAGGCTGTCCATTTGGTGGCTTCGCTTCGTCCGCCGACGCGCCTCGGAGATCTTCTTGTAGAGAATGCCAAAGAGCCACGTCCGCACGTGCGAACGCCCCTCAAACCTGCTTGCCGTGTCGATAAAGGTCGCGAACGTCTCCTGCGTC
>JAUWDL010000136.1 GCA_030608825.1 Gemmatimonadales bacterium | reverse complement strand
AGCTAGCCTCGCTCCCCCCCGCCGAGCGCGCGCGCTAGCCGCCGGTCTCTTCCCGACCGCGCAGCTCTAGCCGCCGGCTTCCTCCACAGACAGCTTCCGCCGGAGGCTCCGCAGCATCTCCTCGGTCATGCTCTCCAGATCGTAATCCGGGCTCCATCCCCACTCCTCCCGCGCGGCGGCGTCGCTGATCGAATAGGGCCACGAGTCGGCGATACGCTGCCGCACCGGATCCACCTTGTACTCGATCCGGAACTCCGGCAGATGCCGGCGTATCGCCTCGGCCGCTTCCTCCGGCGTGAAGTTCATCGCCGTGACGTTGAACGCGTTGCGGTGAACCAGCCGGTCCGGATCCGCCTCCATGAGATCGAGCGCCGCCTTGACCGCGTCGGGCATGTACATCATGTCGAGGCGCGTGTCGGGCTTCAGGTAGCAGGTGAAGTGGCCGTGCTTGATGGCCTCGTAGAAGATCTCGACCGCGTAGTCGGTGGTGCCTCCGCCAGGCAGAGCCACATGGGAGATGAGACCGGGATAGCGGACACCGCGGGTATCGACCTCGAAGCGCGTGTGGTAGTAGTCGCAGAGAAGCTCCCCCGCCGCCTTGGTCACGCCGTACATGGTCGTGGGCCGCTGCACGGTGTCCTGCGGTGTCTCCTCTCGCGGCGTGCTGGGCCCGAAGGCACCGATGGAGCTGGGCACGAAGACGGCGCAGCGGTTGGCGCGCGCCACCTCCAAGGTCCGGTAGAGGCCGCCCATGTTGACGTTCCACGCCACGTGCGGCTTCTCCTCGGCCACGGCGGAGAGGATCGCGGCGAGGTGGTAGATCGTGTCGATGCCGTGACGCCGCACCGCGACGTCGATCTGCCGCTGGGCCGTGACGTCGACGAACTCGAAGGGGCCCGAGTTCCCCTTCTGCGGCATGCGGATGTCCGACGCGACGACGTTCTCGGTCCCGTGACGCTCGCGAAGAGCGCTGACGAGCTCGGCTCCGATCTGTCCCAGAGCGCCCGTAACGAGGATCTTGTTCAGTGTACCTCCCGACCTGTCTGAACCTGTCTGACGTAACGTGAAGCGTCTCGAACTTATGGCGCACCGCGGGGGATGACGAGATGGATGGAGTGGTCTATACTGGCTGCGGTCGGGAGATTCAACCGTCCCACACCACCCCCAAGAGAGCAGAATCGATGAAGATCTCGAGCATGACTTCCAGGATGAAACCCTTCGCGGCGGCGCTCGCCCTCGTCCTGACTGCCACGGCTGACCTCCGGGCTCAGGACGTACTCACACCGGAGTTGCTGTGGGGCCTGCCGCGTGTCGGCGCGCCCAGCGTATCGCCGGACGGGCGGATGATCACCTTCGGCGTGACGCGATACAGCGTGGAGGAGAACAAAGGTAACTCGGACCTCTACCTGATCCCGGTTGCGGGTGGTGAGCCCGTGCTCCTGGCCGGGACGCCGCACCGGGAAAGCGCCGCGCGCTGGCGACCCGACGGCGAGTGGATCGGCTTCTTCTCGAACGAGAGCGGCTCGAACCAGCTCTGGGAGATCCGCCCCGACGGCTCGGGCAAACGGCAAGTCACCGACGTCGAGGGCGGCATCTCCAACTTCCTCTACTCGCCGGGCGGCGGTCACGTGTCGTTTACGCGGAACGTGGAGGTGGACCCGACCACCGCGGACCTGCATCCGGACCTGCCCGAGGCGAACGTCCGGATCATCGACGACCTCATGTTCCGGCATTGGGATCATTGGCGGGACGGCAGCTACCGCCATCTGTTCATCGCCGCGTACTCGGACGGCAAGATCGGTGAACCCGTCGACCTCATGCCTGGCGAGCCCCACGACACTCCGCTGGATCCGTTCGGCGGCGTCGAGCAGATCGCCTGGAACGCGGACGGCAGCCGGATCGCCTACACAAGCAAGAAGGTCACCGGAGCCGAGTTCGCCCGCAGCACCAACTCGGAGGTCTACGTCCACGACATCGAGACGAAAGAGACGTCCAACCTCACGATGGGCATGATGGGCTACGACATCGAGCCGGCCTTCTCGCCCGACGGACGACACCTGGCCTGGCTGAGCATGGAGCGGGACGGATACGAGGCGGATCGGAACCGGCTATTCGTGGTCGATCTCCAGACAGCCGAGAAGCGTGAGCTGTCCGAGGGCTTCGATCAGGACGCCCACGCGCCCGCCTGGTCGGCGGACTCGCGCACGATCTACTTCACGAGCGAGATCGAGGGCACGATCCAACTCTTCGCGGCGGAGGTGGAATCCGGCCGGATCGGTCAGGTCAGCGAAGGCGTCCACAACTACTACGGGTTCGCGCTCGCCGAGGGGGACGGAGAGTCCTACCTGATCGGACAGCGTGTGTCGATGTCCGCACCCGCCGAGCTCTACCGCGTGGACGCGCGCACCGGCGAGACCGACCGGCTCACCTTCCTCACCGCGCCGATCATCGACCGGCTCGAGCTCGGGCGGGTGGAGCAGCGGTGGATTCCGGCGACCGACGGAGGGCGGATCCTCACGTGGGTGATCTACCCGCCCGGCTTCGACCCCGAGCGTCGTTACCCCACCCTTCTCTACGCTCAGGGCGGGCCGCAGTCCACGGTCAGCCAGTTCTTCTCCTACCGCTGGAACTTCCAGCTCATGGCCGCCAACGGGTACATCATCGTCGCCCCAAACCGGCGCGGCGTGCCCAGCTTCGGCCAGGCCTGGAAAGAGGAGATCTCGAGCGATTGGGGCGGCCAGGCGATGAGGGATCTCCTGAGCGCGATCGACGAGGTTTCGGCGGAGCCCTTCGTGGATCGGGACCGACTGGGCGCCGTGGGCGCGAGCTTCGGCGGCTACACCGTCTTCTGGCTCGCCGGGAACCACGAGCGGCGCTTCAAGGCGTTCGTCTCCCACGCGGGCGTCTTCAACCTGGAGAGCATGTTCGGAGCCACCGAGGAGCTCTTCTTCCCAGAGTTCGACCTCGGCGGGCCGTACTGGGATAGCCCCAGGCCCGAGAGCTACGACCTCTTCTCACCCCACCGCTTCGTTCAGAACTGGGACACGCCGATGCTCATCATCGGCGGCCAGCTGGACTTCCGCGTGCCGGTGACCGAGAGCATGCAGGCGTTCACCGCGTTGAGGGCACAGGGGATCGACGGACGCTTCCTCTACTTCCCCGAGGAGGGGCACTGGATCCTCAGCCCTCAGAATGGACTCCTCTGGCACCGCGAGTTCTTCGGCTGGCTCGATCGGTACCTGAAGCCACCCTCATCCTGAGTCCACGACGAGCGGACCTGGCCCGCTAGAGCGTCCCGGCCCGTTGGCGGGCCGGGACGGCCCTTCGCTACATGGGAAGCGGCAGATCCGAATTCCAGATGTTGCGGAGAATCAGCCATGATCCGTCAGACTGACGCTCCCAGATGGCCATCCACTTCCCGACTTCCGACAGCGCCTCGCCCTCTTCGGGCGTGATGCTAGACACAAACCGGCCCCAGCCGACCGCGAGGTCGCCGGACACCCGAATGCCTTCGAGCACGTTGTCCACATCGACGTCACCGAGTTCGAAGAAGTCGGCCTGCCAGCCGCCTATCATCTCCGCGCCCTCCCGGAGCGGCACGTTGGGAGGCATCGAGGCCGGCGCGTCGCCGAATAACTCCAGGAACGCGTCGGTGTCTTCCGCGTTCACCGCTGCGTCGAAGGCTTCGACCAGATCCGTGAACAGCTGCGTCGCCTCGGCCTGCGTCATCTCCGGCTCGGCCGGCGGTGGGGCCTGTTCGGCGGGCGCGCAGGCCAGGCCAAGAAACACGATGCTCGAAGCCAACACAGCTGCGGGCGTTCTCATGCAGCACCTCCTGATGAGGATATCCTGATGGGCATGATTGTGGGATAGGGTGAGCGTAGCCGATGGGAAGCACGGCTGTCAATACGAGCTGGCAACAAAAAAGCGGGGGCGCGCCGAGAACGACGCGGCCCCCGCAGAGGGCTGGTCAGCGACCGGGCGAAGCGGTCTTAGCGATCGCCCGTGAACCTGATGAGTAAGCGTAGCGCGTCATCGATCGTGACGATCGAGCCATCGGGCAGAAAGATGACCGTCTCTTCGCAGGAAAGGCTCGCCGACGCCGACGCCGCTAACTGTTGTCCGGCGATCGCCCCGTTCATCTGATTGTCGGCGTCGCTAATAACGCACCCCGAGAAGATGTTCTGATCGACGATCCCGGTGCCCGCGAAGATATCTTCCCAGATGTCGTCCTGGCTCTTGGGGCTGGTGATCGTATCGCTCTGCGCCGACGGCGGAACGGTCATCGTGAAGTTGACCCCACCGTCCGCGCGCGCGAATCCATCGACGATCGATCCGGACACCGGACTACCGTCGCAGTCGCTATCGTCGATAATCAGGAAGATGCCCCCGAAGGTGTCCTTGCTCTGGTCGCCAAGCGTGATCGAGCCGGGGCACAGCGCCTCATCCCCGATGGCGTTGCCATCGCTGTCGATGCCCTCCCAACTCAGGGTCCAATCCCCGAGATAAGTGCCGTCCACATCGACCGCGTCCCCAAACGGAGTGTTGTCACAACCGGCCAGCGCGATGGCGCCGACCATGAGCATCAACGACGTTCTTCCTTTCATCGACCGCTCCTCCTGTGGGCGCTTTCGCCTTCTATCGCGCGCAAACCGGTGATACAGGGCCATCAAGGATGTCATACTCAAGCCGTTTGCACATGCAAGAATGGTACAACTCAGGTGGGCGGGACGATCAATAACATAACGGTTTGTCGCAAAGGAAGTTAGGCCGAGGTCGCTTCTGCGCCGGGAGGAAACGGTCGTACGGACGTAGATGGTGCATCCACAGCATCCTGCAAACTGTTGCGCCACGTTGCGATCCTAGGCCGCGTACAGGTCCATGACGCGCTCTAGAGCCCAACGACAGACGCGGCAGAAGCCCACGTCATCCCGGGTGAACATGATGCAGTCGGTCTCCGGCCGGTACAGCCCGGCCGCCTCGTACATC
>JAUWDL010000255.1 GCA_030608825.1 Gemmatimonadales bacterium | reverse complement strand
CGGGCCCGGTCACCTGGCGCTCTTCGGCTACGATCCGCTCCGGTACAGGATCGGGCGCGGCGTGCTGGAAGCTCTCGGAATCGATTTCCCGCTCGAGCCCGGCGACATAGCCGTACGCGGGAACTTCTGCACGGTCGACGGAGCCGGGAACGTCACGGACCGCCGGGCCGGACGGATTCCGACCGCAGAGGCGGAGCGGCTGGTCGAGGCGCTCGAGACGATTCCCAATGGCGAGACCCAGATCTCCGTGCGGGCGGTGAAGGAGCATCGCTTCCTTCTCGTGCTGCGACCCCCTCGGCCCCTGAGCCCCGACGTGGCCGACACCGACCCGGGCAGGACAGGCGTTCCGCCCCTCCACGTGACCGCGGGCTCGACGGCCGCGCAGGCTACGGCGGCACTCGTGAGCGAATGGCTGAGAGCGGCGCGCGAGGTGCTGGCCGGAGAGCCGGCCGCGAACATGGCCCTTCTTCGCGGTTTTTCGGTTCTCCCCGACTGGCCGCGCTTTCCGGATGCCTTCGGCATGCGGGCCTTCGCGGCCGCCGCCTACCCGATGTATAGGGGCGTGGCCAAGCTGGTCGGCATGGAGGCGATCGCCGTCGACGAGGATCCTTCTGCGCTCGTGACGGCGCTGGAGGACGCGGTCGCGGCGCACGACTTCTTCTTCCTCCACTTCAAGCCGCCAGACAAGGCCGGCGAGGATGGGGATTTCGACCGCAAGGTGGCCGTGATCGAGGAGGTGGATCGGATCGTTCCAGCGCTGATGGATGTCCGGCCGGACGTGGTGCTCGTCACCGGCGACCATTCCACCCCTTCGCTTCTCCGATCGCACAGCTGGCATCCCGTGCCCTATCTGCTCTGGTCCAACGTATCGCGGGGTTCCCGAGCAGAGTTCTTCGGTGAGAGACCGTGCGCCCAGGGGGGCGATGGCGTCAGGCGCGGGCGAGAGCTGATGCCCCTCGCCGCCGCCGCCGCCGGGAAGTTCGTGAAGTTCGGAGCCTGAGCGAGCGGGGTTCGCGGGCTAGCCGGCGGGCGCTTCCTCTTCGCCCCCGTACTCGATGCTGGCTCCACCCAGAGCCGCGCCCAGCCCGATCGTGATCACGCCGAAGAACAGGTCGTTCCAGAAGGCGAACTGGCTGGTCAGGTAGTCGTGAAGGAAGGGTGAGAACATGCTGTACGCGCCGGCAGCGATCAGAACCCAGGAGCCGGCGCGGTTCCAGCTCATCATGTACGAGGCGGAAACGGCGGCGACCACGGAGCCGATCAGGATGCTGTGCCACCAGAGGAAGCCCATCGGGTAGCTCCAGACGAAGGGGGCGAGCAGGTACCACACTCCGACCAACAATCCCAGATAGCGCGTCTTCATATCGGCTCCGGTTTCGGAGTTGGAATCACCGACGGTCTCCCGCTCACGGTGAGGCGGCCGCAAATTACAGCGCAAGGTCCAGTGAGGCGACGGGGACGAGGGCGTTTGAACAAGATCAGACGAAGGGAGCTGCGATGCGTTGTTCCTCCTGCGGGGCCGAGGCTTCGGGGAAGTTCTGTTCGGAGTGCGGGGCGCCGGCATCCGGCGAGAAGAGCGGGTGCCCCAAGTGCGGCCATGAGCTGAAGCCGGGTGCGGCCTTTTGCGGCAACTGCGGAGAGCCGGCCGCGCCGCGCGCCGCGAAGCCACTCTCCGCGCACCTGCCGTGGGTGCTCTCCTTCGTGGCCCTCGCCGCCTTCGCCTTCCTGGTCGCCTGGTTCGTGCAGCAACAGTCGCGTGCCCGCATCGGCGACGATCCGATCACCGGGGGGTTGCCGGAGCCGAGCGCCGCGGGCGGCGCGGGCGGCGCAGGAGCCGGAGGGATGCCCGACCTGGGTTCCATGTCGCCCCGCGAAGCCGCGGATCGTCTTTTCGATCGGTCGATGCGGGAGCAGGAGGGCGGCAACGAGGAGCAGGCCGCGACGTTCGCCAACATGGCGCTGCAGGCCTACGGTCAGGTGCCTCCGGACCAGATCGATCTCGATGCGCTCTTCCACGTCGGGCTGCTGCACCTGCTCATGGGCGACAGCAACACCGCGACATCGATCGCGGAGAGCATTCTGGCAGACGACGAGAGCCATCTCCTCGCGCTCCTCCTCGCGCGCCGTGCCGCTGTCGCGGTAGGGGATATGGCGGTTGCCGACGGGTACGCCGAGCGGCTTCGAACGGCCGTGGAGGCAGGCCTGATCGACGAAGCCGGACGGCCCGAGTACGAGGCGCACCGAGGGCTGATCGAGCGCGAGGCGGGGGTGGCGCCCACCGAGGGCTCGAGCGGCGGAGCGGAAGACGCGACGGGATCTGCCGGCGCCGCGCAGGAAGACCAGCAGGAGCCGGCTGCCGGGGGAGACGGGACCGACTGAGTGTCCGGCGTCCTGGCGAGGGTCCCAACGAAGATCGCCGCGGTTGGCCTCGCCGCGATTGGCCTCGCCGCGTTCGGCTGCGGGGAGCCCAATACACGGATCGAGCGGCTTGACGGGAGCGATGTCCCGGTTCGCGCGATCGATGCCGAGATCCCGGAGATCATGGCCGGCGCGCGCCTGCCCGGCCTTCAGATCGCCGTCATCAACGACGGGAAGGTCGTCTACACGAAGGGCTTTGGCGTCAGGAGCACCGAGACCCTGGAGCCGGTCACTCATCGGACGGTGTTCGCGGCGCTCTCGTTCAGCAAGACCATCTTCGCCTACCTGGTCATGCAGCTCGCCGACGAGGGGCTCCTGGATCTGGATCGGCCGCTCGTATCCTACCTTCCGAAACCCCTCCCCGATTACGAGTTCTATCGCGACTTGGAGGGAGACGAGCTCCACACGACCCTGACGGCGCGCATGGCGCTCAGTCACACGACGGGCCTGCCGAACTGGCGATGGTTCACGCCCGAAGGAACTCTGCAGTTCGTTTTCGAGCCTGGAGAGCGGTTCAGCTACTCGGGCGAGGGCATCTACCTCCTCCAACTCGCCGTGGAAGAGATCGCCGCGGAGAGCGTCGAGGAGCTGGCGCGAGCCCGGATCTTCGAGCCCCTCGGCATGGAGCAGACGAGCTTCGTCTTCTTGCCGTCGTTCGAGGACGACTACGCGGTGGACCACGATCACTTCCTCGCTCCCATCGGCAAGGGTAAACGGGACGAGGCGAACGCCGCCGGATCCGCGCAGACGACCGCCGAGGACTACGCGACGTTCCTCGCCGCCGTCATGAGGGGGGAGGGGCTGTCGGCTGCGAGCCGTGAGGAGTTGTCCACCCCGCAGGTTTCGATCGAGCACGTCCGGATGTTCGGACCCCTCTCGCGGGAGCGAATCGCCCCCGGCGACGGGTCGCAGGCGAGCTGGGGACTCGGTTGGGGGCTCGTCGAGTCCGAGCACGGGCGCGCGCTCTTCCACACGGGAAACGACGCGGGCGCGGCGAACTACCACGTCGCGTTCCCCGACC
>JAUWDL010000055.1 GCA_030608825.1 Gemmatimonadales bacterium | reverse complement strand
CCCGCCCGAGGCGAACCACAGGTAGGTCGAGCCGACGAAGGTGCCGCCCCAATCCGAGAAGAGGTGGTAGAAGCGACGGAAGATGGGATAGCAGGGAACGCCGACGAAGATGAGCCGGTGCTTCTCGGGCTCCTCCCCGTGTGGGCTGATGCCTTGCTCCAGCTTGTACTCCATCTCCTCCACGAGGTCGGCGAAGTATTTCGCCCCCTCGGGCGTCCCACGGAGGGCGTTCACGACGCCGAGGAAGATCGTCCCCTCCATCATCGAGTCGTAGACGGCGGGCGTGCCCGTGTTGATCTCCAGCAGCCGCCGCCAGCTGCGACCCATGTCGTTCGTGACGCTCAGCACCTCGCGAAGCCGATCGATGTCGAACGGCTTTCCGGTCACCTTCTCCAGAAGCTCGATCAGCTCCCGCAGCTGGTACTCCACGTATTTCAGGTCGGCCTCATAGTTCGTCCCGCTGAGCTTTACGCCGGGAGCGCTCCGGGAGCCAGGCACGTCCAGGGTGAAGATCGGGACGTCGTACATTCGCTCCCAGATCTCCGCCCACTTGATGTACGTGTTGCAGGCGTTCGTGTAGACGGCGATCCCGGGCGGCGGAACGGTCCCCATCGGGTGCTCCCCACCTCTCAGCTGGAGCGCGTAATCCGCCTTGACGTAGCCACAGACATCGGGCGAGAAGCCGTGATCCTCGGCGAGGCTGAGGTACTCGTCCGAGACCTTCCGAACGGCCGTCTGCAGCGAGTTGATCTCGGGAAAGACGATCGGGAGATCGAACGTCCGCAGGAGCTCGACGAGGCTTCCCATGACGAAGACGTACGCCCCCTTTTCGCCGGCATCCGCAGCGCTCGTGAGGCCGGCGAACCACTCCTTGAAGAGCCGCTTGCCGTCTTCCTGCCCTCGTCCGATGAGGTCCTCGGTCGCCTGCATCATCTTCTCACCTCGCTCCGATGTTGTCGCTTCGCTCCGATGCGATCTTCTGATCTCGTTTCACTCGAACAGGATATTCTCGACAAAGGTCTCGAGCTGGATCTTCAGGTGGTCGTAGCGGGCCATCGTCTCCTCGAACTCGGTCACGAAGTACGGGATATCCTCCTCGTCCAGCGCCTCCGAGTACGCGACCTGCTCGTCCAGTCCGGGCTCGCACATCTTGGCCGCCGACACGATCGCGGCCTCCGCGCCCGACTCCCGGATTCTCCGGAGGAGCATCTTCTCCTTTGGCTTGTTCAGATCGTGCTGCACCGGGCTGTAGGAGGAGCTGTTCAGGTAAGCGTCCGCGAGCGCCTGCAGCGGGTCCCCGTCGACCGGAACGTCCTCCAGGATCCACCGAAGACCTATGAGCAGATCGTCGTCGACCACGTAGCAGAACTGTGAGATCGACGTCAGCAGATCGATCGGCGGCTGCTCGCAGAACCCGCCCTCGAAGACCACGCGCATCTTGTCCTGCGGTTGGGCGTCCCTCTCCCGGATGCGCGGGATCAGGGAGGCGAGCAGCTCGTTGTGCTCCTCGCGGGAGATCAGTCCGGCCAGCGCGACCAGCACGTACGCCTCGTCGGCCGCCAGCAGCCAGGGCGTCTCCCGCTTGATCTCGTAGAGCTCGCGCATGAGCCGGCGATTCTCGTTGAACAGCTCGATCGAGTTGCGGAGCTCGTCGTCGCCGACCTTCCGCCCGGTGACCTCCTCGATGTCCCTGAGCACCCGGGCGTATTCCTCCCGCAGGTAGGTGGGCGCGAAGGCGGAGTTGGCGTTCTGCGGGAAGTAGAGGATCTGCGATGGGTACGGCAGGTTCCTGGCCCAGATCCCCGCCAGGTTCCGGGCCGCGTCGCAGATGGGATGGGTCACGAACATGTCGATCTCCACTCTGCCCGTGAGGGCGAGCTCCAGGGAGCTCTTGATGATCGAGCAGAGATAGGAGCCGAAGTGCGAATCCGCCTCGCGCCGCTCCATCGGTGTCCCCCGGAGCTTCACCGGCAGCATGCCGGCGGCGTGTGCGAGCTCCTCGGGGAAGTAGACCTGGAAGTGGCCCAGCACCTTTCCGCCGGCCTCCCGCCACCGTCGCACGGTCGGAAACTCCAGGTCCTCCACGTAGTCCCGGCACCAGTCGATCGTCTCGGCGACGGACAGGCCGTCGTCCAGCTCCAGCAGGCGCGGCGGTGGGGCGCCCTCGTCGAGCTTCTTCGCGGGATCGGTCATCGTCGCTCGCCCTCGCTCGTCATCACGCATCGCTCCAAACCGGCTCGCGCTTCTCGAGGAAGGCCGCGAGCCCCTCGTGGGCATCCTCCAGCTCCATCAGCTCGTGCAGGTAGCGCTTCTCCGCCCGGTCAAAGGCGTCCCAAAGCGGCTCCGCCATCCCTTCGACCACGGTGCGCTTGGTGAGCCGCAGCACGGGGCGGCTCAGGCTCGACAGGCTCCCGACGTACTCGTCGACGGCTTCGTCGAACCCCTCCACCGGGACGACCCGCCCGACGAGCCCCATCTCGCGGGCTTCTGCAGGCCCGATCACTCGGCCCGTGAGGACGAGGTCCAGGGCACGCTGGCGGCCGATCAAACGGGGCAGGAGTGCGGCGGCCACGGGCGGGAACACCCCGAGCCGGATCTCGGGCTGACCGATCTTCGCCTTCTCGGACGCGATCGCGAGATCGCAGGCCAGGAGAAGCTCGCAGCCGCCGCCCAACGCCGCGCCGTTGACGGCCGCGACGACGGGCACCTCCAGGAGCAGCAGCTTCCGGATGACGCCGTGGAAGGCCTCGATCATGAACCCGACGCGCTCGGCCGTGTGGTCCGCGACATCTACTCCCGCGCAGAAGGCCTTCCCCTCGCCGGTCAGCACGAGGAGCTTCAGCTCGGCCTCGGCAGACAGATCGGTGAGAGCCTGATCCAGCTCCTGCATCATCGGGATGTGGAGCACGTTCAGGGGCGGCCGGTCCAGAACCAGGCGCGCCACTCCGTCGCCCGGGCGCTCCAGGCGGAGGAACTCTCCCGTCATGAGCCTCCTCCGACCGGGGCCTTCTCGCCGCTCACCTCCGGCTCGGCTTCCCCGACGCCCGCGTCCGCGGCCGCGGCACCGTTCAGGCCCGTGCCGCATGCGCCACAGTACGAGAAGAGCGCGGGGATGCCGGTCGCCCCACACTTCGGGCACTCACCGGCGGGCGGCCCCCACACGAACTCGCTCGACTCCCCATCGGCCGCGAGCCGGCGAAGCTCCATGTAGCGCGGCTTCCTCTTCTCGACGAAGGCGCGCATACCCTCCCACGGCTCGTAGCTCGAGTAGTGGAGGGTCAGCCAATCGGCCGCGTGCCCGACCGTCTGACTCCAGGCGAGCTCCTTCCAGAAGTTGACCTGCTGCTTGGTGTAGCGAACGCACTCGGGAAACTGCTGGAGAAGCTGCTGGGCCAGCTCGTCCACGGCCTCGTCCAGGCGCTCGAGACTGATGGCGTAGCCGTCCTCTTCAGAGAGCCCTTTCTTGATCTCGTCCTTCGACGCGCCCTCGATGAACTCGCCGTCCTTCGTCACGGAGGGAACGACCCGGTTGACGAGCCCCCACTCCAGGCACTGCCGGGCCGGGATGCGGCCGTTGAAGAAGAGCATCTCCCGCGCCCGACGATCACCGATCATGATCGGCAGCCACTGCGTCGCACCACCGGCGGCCACGCTCCCGACCCTCGTCCCGACCTGCCCGATCCAGGCGTGCTCCGCCATCACGGCCAGGTCGCACGCCATCTGAGACTCGTTGCCGCCACCCACGGCCATGCCGTTCAACCTCGCGACCACGGGCTTCCCCGAGTTCACGATGCTCTCGATATAGGCGCGGAAAAGCCGCATGTATTTCCAGTAGTCGCGCGGACGCTGCGTGTAGAGCTTCTCGTACTCCTTCACGTCGCCGCCCGTGCAGAAAGCCTGGTGGCCGGCGCCCGTGTACACGATCACCGAGATCGAGTCGTCGAACGCCGCATCGCGGAAGGCCGTGGCGAGCTCCTCCAGAGCCGGCGTGGAGTAGGCGTTGTAGTTGTGGGGACGGTTGATGGTGATTCGCGCGACCCAGTCCCCCTTCTCGTAGAGGACTTCCTTGAAGCCGAAAGCGTCGGCTGGCTTGGACTCGAAGTGTGTCATTTTCCCCTCGGTCTCGTCGTCAGGCCGCGCCCCTGACAGGGACATCCATCGCGGGCGCGGCGGTCAGAGTCCCGTCGACATACTCATCGGCGAGAGGCATCAGAAGGTCGTGGTAGGCGTTGAAGAGTGCGGCCGCACAGTCACCGCCCCATTCAGGCGGGTGGAGCGACCGGGGCAGATAAGGGTCGATCAGCGGGAACTCCCGATACTCGTGGGTGAGGGCGAACCGCCGGACGAATGCCTCTTCGTCGGACAGTCCGCCTTTCTCTATCGCCGAGCGGCAGTGCTCGAGCTCGGGCAGGTAGCGGGCGATGAACTTCTCGTACCGACGGTTGATGCTCACGAGATCCCAGCACTGGTCCACCAGCGCTGCCACCGGGGAGAAGCCGGTGTGCTCGGCGCGGAACACCTCCAGGTTGCCTCGGATCTCAAGGGAGTCGGCGATCTCTTCAATTTCGGAGCGGATGTCGTGCGGCGTGATCCACAGCCCGTTGCCGAGCGAGCCGCAGCCCAGCCAGGAGAGCCGGACGCGGAGGCGGTCCCTCAACTGGCGGAGATCCTCCGGAATCGAGTAGGTGATCAGGGTCCAGACGCCGTCCCAGGGCTTGTCCCGTGGTGGGTGGTAGATTCGGGCCTCACCCTCCTCCAGTAGCTTCCTGCCCCTCGCGGCCAGCCGGTAGAAGCTGTGTCGGCCTCGTCTCTCGGCCTCGAGCCATCCCTTGGCGGTCATGCGCGAAAGCACCGTCCGAACGGCCCCTTCCGAGAGATCCAGCGGCGCGAGCAGCGAGATCAGGCTGCCGACCCAGACGGGCTCGGGTCGGTGAAGGAGAAAGTCACCGAAGAGGGTGAAAACGAGGTCTTTCGGTCGTTGGGCTGCCAAACGAAGACCACCGATGCTCAGTTATGTATCAGTTTGGACACGTTCGTTATTTTAGTGTAACATGTGCGGGACGTCAACGGGTGCTGGTCCGGGCTCCTCACCCTCGCTTGACGCGCGAGCGGCATGGTGGAAGAGTCCGAGGACGGAATCGAAATCGTGCTCACGCACGAAGGGCTGCCTACGGATGAGGCGGCAGAGAGGCACCGGGGGACGCAGAATTCGACCCGAGCGAACGACCGCCAGCCTTCCCGCGGGCGCCACGAGCGGGTTCGCCGCTATCGGCGGTCTCCGGCTCCACTACGTGGAGGCCGGATCGGGGCCTCCCGTTCTCCTGCTGCACGGCTTCCCCGAGTTCTGGCTCGCATGGCGTCATCAGCTCCCAGCCCTCGCCGCTGCGGGGTACCGTGCAATCGCGCCGGACCTTCGGGGCTACAACCTCTCGGACAAGCCGGACGGGATCTCGGCGTACCGGCTGCGCCATCTCGTCTCGGACATCGCCGAACTGATCCGCTGGACAGGCGAGGCGAGCGTGGTGCTCGCCGGTCACGACTGGGGCGGCGCGATCGCCTGGTACGTGGCGAAGGACTATCCCGACCTGATCAGTCGTCTGATCATTCTGAACGCACCCCATCCCATCGCCATGAAGCGGGAGCTCGGAACCTGGGCCCAACGCCGGCGGTCTTGGTACGCCTTCGCTTTCCAGATCCCCGCGCTGCCGGAGCTGGCGATCCGGGTGTTCGACTTCGCGCTTTTGCGGCGAATCCTCCGGCGTGATCCTGTGCGGCCGGGAGCGTTCACGGACAACGACATCGAGGCGTACGTTCGGGCTCTCTCCCAGCCCGGAGCGCTCACTTCCACCATCAACTACTACCGTGCCCTCCGCGCCGGCTCCCGCGGGCGACCTTCGGGGCCTCGGTGGCGAGACGCGACGATCGCCGCCCCGACGCAGCTCATCTGGGGCGAGCGCGATCGGTACCTTGGCCTACCGCTGCTGGACGGTCTCGAGCGGCTCGTGGACTCGCTCCGGATCGAGCGCATCCCGGACGCGAGCCACTGGGTGCAGGCTGATGCGCCCGACCGCGTGAACGAGCTCATCCTCACCTTCCTCTCCGAGACGGAATGAGTCCGGGACCGTAGTCTCCGCTGTCCGCCCACCGGCCCGTTCGCCTATCTTTGTCCGCTCGAGATCGTCTGGAGATCACCCGGCGATCAACGGGATCAGGAGACCGCCGATGACCGAACCGCTATACCGCTCCCGCGTGCGCATTCAGAAACTGGAAGGTCCTCACAGGCTCGCCTGGATCGAACCGTTCCGGGATCCGCTCGAGTTCGGGGTCCATGGCCCGATCGCGGAGTTCTACGGCAGCCAGACGGCGGAGCCGATCCCCACGACGCTCGACCACGTGGTGGCCGCGACCGGTGGGTGACTGACGGGCACCCTGGGCGGAGCCCTGGAAGCCAGAGGAATCCCCAGCCAGCCGGATCGCCTGAGCTCTACGGTCACGGGAGAGATCGGGCCGGTCGACGGAACGCTGAAGATCACCCGGATCCACGTGCGCTACGAGATCCTGGTCCCGAGCGGCATGAGGGCCGAGACGGAACGGGCGTTGGCCCACCACGCCTCCAAGTGTCCGGTGGCTCAGACGCTCATGCCCTGCGTCGAGATCGAATGGGAGGCGGAGATCACCGAGGAGGAGCTCGACTGATGGAGATGATAGGCTGATGGACGATGATTCGAGAGTTCGCCTTCTGGCGTGGGAAGATGTCGAGAAGGAGCAGGTCACGGACATCATCTCGCGCCGCCTCGTCTGGGGTGAGCGGATGATGATCGCGCAGGTCGTCCTGGATAAGGGGAGCGTGGTCCCGAAGCACGCTCACGAAAACGAGCAGATCACGTACATCCTGGAGGGCGCGCTGAGGTTCTGGATCGGGGAGGACGGGGAGGAGGAGCTCGTCGTCCGCGCGGGCGAGATCCTGTACATCCCGTCGAACGTGCCGCACAAGGCGGAAGCGCTCGAAGACACGCTCGATGTGGACGTGTTCAGCCCGCCACGGCAGGACTGGCTGGACGGAACCGACACCTACTTCCACGAGGGGTAAGCCTTGGATCTGGGACTGAAGGGACGAGCGGCGATCGTCGGCGGCTCCAGCCGCGGGATCGGACGTGGGATCGCGAAGGAGCTCGCGGCGGAGGGCGCGGACGTGGTGCTCTGCGCGCGGGATGCCGCGGTACTGGAGGCCGCCCGTGAAGACCTGGAACGGGCCACGGGAGCCCGACTCGAGGCGGTGTCGGCGGACACATCGGAGCCGGCAGGCGTGGAACGTGGGATCGACGCCGCGGTCGCGGCGTTCGGAAAGGTCGACATCCTGGTGACGAACACCGGCGGGCCGCCGGCCGGGCGCTTCGACGATCTCTCGGCGGAGGACTGGCAGCA
>JAUWDL010000217.1 GCA_030608825.1 Gemmatimonadales bacterium | reverse complement strand
CCGGCCACATCCGACCGGACATCGCCCCAGACGCCACCCATTCTCCTACATCGCGCTCCGCGTCGCCAGCAGGGCCAGGACCACCGCCGCGACGATGATCGTCGTGATCAGCCCGATCACCAACAGCTTGACCCATTCCGGCACTCGCTGCCGGGGCGCCGCCGCCGCCTCGGCGAGGGCAGGCAGCAGGCTCTCCGACCACGCGACACCGATCTCCGGCAGCAGCTCCTGCCAGGCCGTGGCGAAATCAAGGTCGACCAAGACGAGCGCGCTGTGCCATTCGTCCGCCGCTTCATCCAGCTCCGACTCCTCCGCCTCGGGCGGCCCTTCCTCCAACCTCTCCAGCCGGAGGCGAAGCTCCGCCTGTGCGTGCTCCAGACGCTGAAACTGCGGCGTCAGGTCGTGCACCGGGGCGAGGAACCGGCGCTGTAGAGAATCACGCAAGGCCTCGGAGACAGCCAGCTCCACACCCAGCTTCTGCGCCCGTCGTTTGCCCTGCAGCAGTCGGCTCAGCTCCCGGTCGTACGCCTCGGTGAGCCGTCCCAGGGAGTTCAGCGTGGCCGC
The DNA here is from genome assembly GCA_030608825.1 of Gemmatimonadales bacterium. GTDB lineage: Bacteria > Gemmatimonadota > Gemmatimonadetes > Palauibacterales > Palauibacteraceae. The sequence goes on along the minus strand of JAUWDL010000217.1, from coordinate 3,316 downwards.
GCGCGCGTCCTCCTGCAGCGCCGAGGCGTCCATCGCTTCCACGGCCTTGGCCAGGCTGCGCGCCCGCGACGCGGCCGATTTCCGAAATAGCAGAGGGCCGAGCGCCGTCTCGCCGAGCTCCTGGAAGTGATCGGCAAAGAAGTTGTCCGGCAGGCCGACCCTCATCGGGAGATCCGAAGGCAACGTCGCCGCCTGTTTCTCGGCCTGCTCGCGGATCGTCTCGGTCGACGTCGTGAACTCCGGCAGGCGAGCGGGAGTTGGCCCGGCCACCTCACGACGCGCGAACATCTCGATCGCTTCCTCCTGCCCGGCCGGCTCCGGGGGTGCCGCCTTGGCGACCTCCAGAATCGCCGAGATCTCCTCCGGCCGGAGGTACAGAATTCGCAGTGCCGTGTCGCCGCGCTCGATCTCGAGCGCCGGCCGTGCCTGGCGCGGCTCCCCCGCCGTCTCTCGCGCGACGGTCACCGGCCAGGGAACACGGAACGCCTCTTCGCGCGCGAAGAGGTGCAGCGCCCGCCGAGTGAAGACCGCCACGAAGAGCCCCTTCAGGGATCTGCCGTCCGCAACGCCGTTCTCCGCCGAGCCGTCCTCCACGGCGCCGGAGATCGCGACGGCGGCGGAGCAGACGATCGACTCCCAGGCCAGCGGCTCCAGGACCGCGCCTCGCAACGCATCCACGTCGAGCCTTGCCTCGATCGCGCGGTTCAGCTCGTCCAGGCGGTCGTCCGAGGCTCGGAAGGCCGCGATGTATCCACGCGCGAAGACGAGCAGGAGTCCGGCACGCCTGGAGACCCAGAAGACCTCGTCGAGGGGCAGGCCGACGTCGTCGTACGACAGCCGGTCATCTTCGACCTGTAGCTGGACTCCTCGACGCAGACGATCTCCCTCGAGGAAGGCGTCGACGGCGAAGGTCGCTGACTCAGCCATCGGGGATCTCGCCGGCCAGACGAGCCTCCGAGCCTGTCCGCTCCTCGTACCGGCGAACGAACTCGTCGAGCGGCCACGGCTTCCAAGCCTCCCGCGGCAGACCCAGATCGGCGAAGCACTCCTCGATGCGATCCGGATCCCCCTCCAGCTCGACAAGAACATCCATGGCCGGATAGGTCTCGATCCGGGCGTCCACTCGCCCCTTCTCGTACACGGCCACGCGACGGTCGATGGCGAGGATGACCTCGGAGTATCCCAGCCTTTCCAGGATCGCGACGGCGGTCTCCGTGTTCTGGACCACAGTCTCCAGTTCCGGTCTCACCTTGTACCCGTGCTCCTCGGACGCCGGCCCCTTCCATCCCAGCAGGGTGCGGCTCTCGCCGGAGACCGATGTCATCTGTCGGATGCGCAGGACCTCGTCCCGGCTCTCGAGCGATCGCCCCGGCGTGTCGAACCTGCGATCCGACATCAGGCCCTCGAAGGACAGGCTCCAACCGGCGCCGGCAAGCCTCTCCCGGAACCCCGTCGCGCCGTCGGGCAGCATCGCCTTGAGCTCGAACTCGCGCTTCACCTGACCCTTCGAGCGCCCGTGGCGACGTCGTCGAGAGCTTCCAGGACCGAGTCGGAATCCGACAGATCATCCAGCACGCCATCCGGATCGTGAGACCTGAGATCGTCGGCGCTGAAGCCGCCGGTCGCAACCGCGAGCACTCGGGAGCCGTTGGCGCGTGCGCAGCGGACATCCTCGGGCGTGTCCCCGACGACTATCGCGTCCTCGACACGCAAGCTCAGGCCCGTCCGGCGTGCCGCCCTCGCCACGGCGATCGGCGGCAGATCGGCGCGGCACTCCGAGTCCGATCCGAAGGCCCCCACGTCGAAGCGATGCGAGATGCCCGCGGCAAGCAGCTTTCTCGTCGCCCCCTCCTCCACGTTGCCGGTCAGGAGGGCGAGCTCGTAGCGAGCGTCCGCCGACAACCTGCCCAGAAGCTCCGGCACCCCGCGGCATGGCGTCGGCCGGGTCGGAACCGCCTCCAGAGCATCGTCGAGGTGGCGGAGATAGGGTTCCCAGATCTCGTGCAGGCGCGCGTCGATCTCCTCATTGGCCCAGCCGCAGTACCGGAGAAGGTCCCGCACGATCCAGGGGTCGGTCTTGCCGCGAAAGTCGTGGTCGTCGATGGGGCCGGTCTGCCCATAGACCTCCAGCATGGCCGAGCGCAGGGCGACGCGCCCCGCTCCGCGCGGCTCGATCAGCGTTCCATCCACATCGAGCAGGAGAAGGCGCACCGGGGCCGTCACCTCCGAACAGCTCGTTGGAGCGCTCGCTCCAGGGTCCACTGAGCCTGCAATCCAATCGAGAGAAGCTGGATCGGCGGCAGGTCCGGCCCGGTCCCGGCGCTCTCCGCCGTGGAGGCCGCAAAGACGATGTCGCCGTCAAATAAAGTGTTGGCGGGTGAGATGCGGCGGACGACCGCGTTCATCGCCTGCCGAGCCACGACCTGCAGCTCCGTCTTTCTCAGCGGGACGTCGGTGGCGACGATCGCCAGCGTCGTGTTCTCACCGGCCCGGACGAGCCAATCCGGCACCCGACCATCACGGATCGCCTGCGCGGTGTCCAGGTAGCTGCCGTCGGGGCCGCGCGATCCGGCGGTGATCCCTCCCCGATCATCCAGGACGTCGCCGAAGGCGTTGACGACGGCGAGGGCCGCGACGACGTGCTCGCCGTGATCCTCGGACCAGCTCCCCACTCCCGCAGGCTCGAGCCCCTCGGGCCTCAGCTTGCCCACGCTCGCACCCGCCCCCACGCCCACGCGTCCCTCCTCGACCGGCCGCTCGGAGGCGACGGCGGTGGCGGCGTAGCCCATCTCCGGATCGGGCCTCACCGACGCATCGCCCATCGCGAGGTCGTAGATGACGGCCGCCGGAACGATGGGCACGACCGCCGCGCGAGTCTCGTAGCCGCGACCGCGCTCCTCCAGCCACCGGGAGACGCCATCGGCGGCGGCGAGGCCGAAAGCCGACCCTCCCGCCAGCAGGATGGCGTCGCACCGCGGGACGAGGTGGAGAGGCGACAGGGCATCCAGCTCGCGCGACCCGGTGGCCAGGCCTCGGACCTCCACGGCCGCGACGAAGGGACCGATCGCCACCGTGCAGCCCGTCTCCCCCCCTCCATCCTGCGCGTGTCCGACCGTGATGCCCGGCACCGCCGTCAGCGTCCGGTTCCGGGCCACGCCGCTCAGCCCTCCTGGGCGGGTGTCGTGAGCTCACCGTCCTCGAGGAGCAGGTCGTGCAGACGACGCCAGCCGATGTTCCCGCCCGAGATGACGATGATGACGGGCCCTTCGCCGGCCGGGACCCGGCCGGCCAGCAGGGCGGCGACCCCCGCGGCCCC
>JAUWDL010000279.1 GCA_030608825.1 Gemmatimonadales bacterium | reverse complement strand
CCCAGGACGATGAGAAAGATCATCATCGCCAGGAACCCTCCGAGGGCGAGATCTCGGAACACGACCGCCCACGGCAGGAGGAAGATCGTCTCGATGTCGAAGACGATGAAGAGCATCGCCACGATGTAGAAGTTGACCGAGAAGCGCTCGCGGGTCCCGCCCAGAGGAGGCATCCCGGATTCGTACGGGCTACTCTTCACAGCGCTCGGCCGCACCGAGCCGACCAGCTGCGAGAGACCGATGATCAGGACGGCGTTCAGGATGCCGACGGCGCCCAGAATCACGATTCCGAGATACGATTCCGTCATACGGTCGTCGTCAGGGAAAGTGAGCCTTTGTGAAAAACTTCACTTGATGCCGGCGAAGATAGCGGGCGCCCGATCAGGCAGTCAATGAAACCGGTTTGCCGGCTTCGCATCGCCGAGGGGGCGGCCGTCGTAAGCGTCATGGGTTCGGGGCCGGCCGTCCTGTGCCTGCATGGGGTCAGCGCCAATCGGGCCACCTGGGATGCCATCGGGCGCCGCCTCGCGACCCGGTTCACGGTGCTCGCGCCCGACCTTCTGGGGCGAGGCGATTCGGACCGGCCGGCGATAGCGAGCTACCGCCTGGAGGACGAGGTTCGCCGCGCTGCCGATCTCGTGCACCGGGCGGGCATCGAGCGCGCGCTTCTCGTCGGTCACTCCCATGGCGCCGCCATCGCCCTGGGCCTCGCCCGGAAGCTCTCGAGCGTGGCGGGCCTGGTGCTGGTGAACCCGGTGACGCCATGGTCGAGACGCCCGCTCATCCTGTCTCTGCCCGGTCTTCGGCGGTCGCGGCTCGCCGCAGCCGCGCTCTCCCGCTTTCGGAAACCGGTGACTCGGTATATCCTCGAACGCCGAGTGCTGGGGCCGGCGGTCGACGTGGCCTCGGATCTGGTCGAAAGGTACTCGGCGCCTTTTGCCTCGGAGGATCGGGCGCGGGCGCTGTTGGGGATCGTGTCGGATTGGCACCCCGCCGAGCTGCTCTCGTGGCTGCCCGTCGCGAGAGTACCGACTCTGGTACTGGCCGGAGCCCACGACCGCCGGATGAGAATCGCGGATACGGCGCGGCTGGCGGACCTCCTTGGCGCGTCGTACGTGGTGGCGGCCCGGGCGGGCCACGCCCTGCCGGATGAGCAGCCGGATCTCGTCTGCGAGGCTGTTCGCGAGGTCGCGGAGCCGCTCGGGCTTCCCTCCTACGATCTCACGAAGTGTAGGGTAGAGCCGAACAAAGGAAGGCTGAACCGGAAATGAGCATCAAGAGCGATCGATGGATTCGCGAGATGGCGACCAGCCAGGGCATGATCGAGCCCTTTGAGGAGAAGCAGGTCAGGACGGGCGTGATCTCCTACGGGTTGAGCAGTTACGGCTACGACATGCGGGTTGCGGATGAGTTCCGGATCTTCCACAACGCCCTCTCGCCCGTCGTGGACCCCAAGGCGTTCGACGAGCGCTCGTTCGTCGAGTACGAAGGGGACGTGTGCCTCATCCCCCCCAACTCCTTCGTGCTCGCGAGATCGGTGGAGTACTTCCGGATTCCGCGGGACGTGCTCACGCTCTGTGTCGGAAAGAGCACGTACGCCAGATGCGGCATCATCACGAACGTGACCCCGTTCGAACCGGAGTGGGAGGGTTTCGTGACGCTCGAGATCTCGAACACGACTCCCCTGCCCGCCCGGATCTATGCGAACGAAGGGATCGCGCAGGTTCTGTTCTTCGAGTCGGATGAGCCCTGCGAGGTGAGCTACAGCGACAAGAAGGGAAAGTACCAGGCCCAGCGCGGCGTGACTCCGCCGCTTCTCTAGCCTGCCCGTCGAGCAGGTCGCTGCTAGGCCGGCCCCGCGACGTTCCGCCAGGCCGCAGCGACGGCAGCGAGCCAGCCAAGGAGAAGGCAGGCTCCTCCGATCGGGGTGATGGCGCCCAGCCATCGCACGCCCGTCAGCGCGAGGGTGAAGAGGCTTCCCGAGAACAGGAGAGAGCCGGCTACGAAGAGCCAGCCTGAGGTGGTCCAGAGAGATCCCGGCCAACGGCTCATCGCCAGCGCGAGGACGAGAAGTGCCATGGCATGATAGAGTCCGTAGCGCGCGCCCGTCTCCCAGGCCGCCAGGAGATCCGGAGCGAGTCGATCTCTCATGGCGTGCGCGCCAAGGGCCCCGGCCCCGACGCCGAGGAAGGCGAACGAGGCCCCGATGGCGAAAAATGTTCGGCTCATTTGCCCTGAAACCCGCAGAATTCCCTTTACTGTACGGCCGCCGTGGCGAAAGGTACCCGGCGGGGGATCCAGGTGCGAACAGCCCCGGCGTCCGGATGTCGTTGACATCCACGGAGATGCGCACGATCTCGGGGTGTCCGTGATGCCCTGGCGGTGCCGGCGAATCAGGGGCATGGTATTGGCGAAGGAGGACGGGTGCGGGCCGGCTCCCGGGCCGGCTCCTCGCAAACCAGGTCAGGAGGCCTGCCTGAAGTGATGGATGGTGAGATGGTTACGGTACATGACGATCTTCCTCTCGTCGTGGCCCTGCTGTCGGGCGACGACGGACGCGATGCAGCCGTGAGTGAAGCCCTGAGTCGACTCGAGTCGCGGGCGTCGATCGTGGCTACCGCGGACGCGAGCGAGGCGCAGGCCGCCGCCGGTGGCACCAAGGCCATCTGTGTCCTCGACGCGGCCAACGGCCAGCTCTCGATCGAGAGCTTCCTCCGCGAGCTTGGCGATGTCCCGACCATCCTCCTCCTGGATGCCGGTCGAGAGGCGGAAGCGATCCCGGCTGCCGTCGAGCACTGCCTGGCCTGGCCGTTTCGGGCCCGGACGCTGGCCGTGCTCTGTGAGGACCTGCTGGATGCCGTGGTGCCCTCGGGCGTCGAGGCCGCCGGCATGGAGGCTTCGGGTGAGGAGGCTCCCCGCGTGCTGGCGAGGGCGCCTTCCCTCTTCAAGAGCCGAGTGTTGTACACGGAGGCCTCCCGCTATGTGGAGAGCGCCCTGGAGGATGTCGTTGCCGGACGGAAGCCGAAGGTCGCCGAGGCGCGCATCCTTGCCGAGAGGATCCACACATCCCTGCTGCAGAGCAATCGCCTGCTGCTGATGGCGCTGGAACCCTACGAGCGCTTCGAGCTCCCGCCCCACTGCGTCAACGTGGCGCTCCTGGCGGGGAAGATCACCATGGGCCTCGGCTGGGGCGTCGATGGCGTGCTCCGCGCGATACAGGCCGGCCTTCTGCACG
>JAUWDL010000207.1 GCA_030608825.1 Gemmatimonadales bacterium | reverse complement strand
CCCTGGATCGCCGAATGGTGGACGAAGACGTCGCCCTCGCCATTCTCACGCTCGATGAATCCGTAGCCCTTCTCGTCGCTGAACCATTTTACGGTCCCAGTGTTCGCCATCGATGTACTCCCGATGTTGCTGGTGGTGTGTGTCGGGAGTACGGGTCTTGCCGCCACTACCGAACACGTGCATGTGCGGCCTTCGCCGCATCGATCTGTCAAGCCCTGCCGTTCCATCGGCAGTGAGCCTGGTGCCGGCTTGCCAAAAAAAAAGCGGGTTCCGAGGCGGTGCTCGGTCCCACTTATTTGTCGAGCTTGCCGTACACGCTGAATAATATACTCAACAGCAAGGGCTTTCGTCAATGGGGGGGGCAGCGACGGGACAAGGGCCAGCAACGGGACAGGGCCGGCGACGGGGTATGCGATCAGCTTCCGTAGTCCGGCGGAACGTGCAGGGCGACGAACTCCTGGAACTTCTCGAAGTTCGGCGGAGTGAACCGTCGCTGGATGGTGCCCTCCTCCCCCTGCAGCTCGACGACGACCTCGCTCGCCTCCGCGAGACGCCTGAGCGTCTCCGGGGTCACCCGGAACCAATAGGCCTCCATGTAGACGCAGGCCGGCGGTTTACCGCCCATCGGGAGGTTGGTGTTGGTACCGCTGTCATCGGGACAAGAAGCCGCAGCCGACTGTGGAAGAGGCTCGTCCAGCGTGAGAGCGTCCCCGTCGATCCTCAGCACCAGACTCCGGGGCCGGACATAGGCGGGCCCACTCGACTGCGCCGACAGCATATAAGTCGTGCCCCCCGCTTCCTCGACAATCGCACCGTTCAGCTCCAGGCTGTGCTCGACTAGGCAGACCTGCTCGGTCACGACGTTCCCGGACATCCGGGTGATCCGGCGATCCAGCTCCGGATCGTACTCCTGCTTGATCCCTGCGGCGCAGGCCGAGAGGGCAAAAGCAGCGGCCAGGTGCATCGTGCGACCGAACCGGCGACCTCCTCGCATCCTCGGCACCCCTACTCAGCCGCTGTGTGGTGATGAGGCGCCGGGTCGCATGAGGAAGCAGGACGCCCCACGCGGCAAGAGCGCGGCCCGGCGATGCGAAAGGGCCTGCCGGCGAACATCGCAGGGCAGGCCCTCTACCGCTTTCTTAGAAGGTTCGTCTCTTGGGACCGGCGCGCCTTCAAGCTGCGGATTCAAATCCACGCCGGCCGGCCGCATTACTACAGACCAGACGATAGTATTCTAACGTTTTCGTCTCCCGTTTGCCAGCTGGAAGACATGCGGTGCCAGCGCCTAGACCGACGGAGCCAACTAGCCATGGAGATCACCTTTCTGGGCGCCGCCCGAACCGTCACAGGCTCGAAGTTTCTTCTGAGCGATGGCGAGCAGCGAGTGCTGGTGGACTGCGGCCTCTTCCAGGGGCTCAAGAAGCTGAGGCAGAGGAACTGGCGATCCCTTCCGGTGAAGCCATCGGAGATCGACGCGGTCGTCCTGACCCACGCTCACATAGACCATAGCGGCTATCTGCCGGCGCTGGTACGGGACAGGTTCAGGGGACCGATCTACTGCACGCCCCCGAGCGAGGATCTTGTGCCCATCCTCCTGACCGACAGCGGGCGCCTGCAGGAGGAGGACGCGGCGTACGCGAACCGGAAGGGATTCTCCAAACACAGGCCGGCGCTCCCGCTCTACACGGAGGATGACGCCAAGAGGGTGGCGCAGCGGCTGGAGGCCGTTGGGTATCACACAGAGGTGGACCTGGGGTCCTGGACGTGCCGCTTCGAGCCGGCCGGACACATTCTGGGCGCAGCCAGCCTGACGATCACATGGGACGGCACGAGGATTCTCTTCTCCGGCGACCTCGGCCGCGACGATGCTCCGCTGATCCCGCCCCCGGAGAGCCCGTCCCCTGCTGATTGGGTCGTGATGGAGGGGACGTACGGGAACCGCGATCATTCCGATGCCGATCTGGAGGAGAACCTGGGTGAGGTCGCTCGCCGCACCCTGGGCCGGGGAGGCGTGCTGATGGTGCCCGCCTTCGCCGTGGGGCGATCGCAGGCGATCCTGTACGCGGTCTACCAGCTCATCGACGGCGGAGAGCTGCCGGAGGTGCCGGTCTACCTCAACAGCCCGATGGCGATCGACGTCACCAAGCTGTACGTGCGCCACGCGGCCTACCACCGGCTTACCGTCGAGGAGTGCCGTCAGGCCTTCGGCCGGGTGCGTCTGGTGAGAAGCGTCGACGAGTCGAAGGCGCTGAACCGGCGGCGCGGCCCCTTCATCGTGGTGGCCGGCGCGGGCATGCTGAGCGGAGGCCGGATCCTCCATCACCTGCGGGCGTTCGGCGGTGATCGCCGAAACACCATCCTGTTGACCGGCTACCAGGCCCGGGGGACGCGCGGCGCCGCACTGCTCCGGGGGGACGACAGCCTCAGGATCCACGGCCGCCAGATCCCGATCCGGTGCGAGGTGGCGAAGCTGGACGGGCTCTCCGCTCACGCCGACCGGCGCGGCCTGCTGGAATGGCTGGAATCGATGGACGGGCGCCCACGAGGCATCTGTCTCGTGCACGGAGAAGAGCCGGCACTCGAATCGCTCGCCGCCGCGGTCACGAAGTCCGGGATCGAGACCCAAATCCCCGACTACCGGGAGACCATAGAGCTGGGGGGATGAAGCTGCCCTACCCGACGGAGCTCGAGGAGGCGGTCGACCTCGGGCCCCTTAAGCCTCCGCGTTCTCGCGGATCCAGCTCGCCACGGGCGGTAGAAGCGCCAGTCCCAGCAGCGTCCAGCCGATGATTTGCGGCAGCCAGGCCGGCTGCCAGAGCAGCAGCAGCAACCCGGCGGCGCCGGACAGCCAGCTCCACCAGTAACGGGCCAGCCAGCCTCGCTCCGCCGCGAGCAGCCGGTCTCGAACGGCGGGCCTCTCATCGATGAGGAGCGCGGTCTCCAGAACGACCGCCTCGAAGAAATCCAGCGCTGTGGCGTCTCCGATCGAGATCCCGGATCGCTTGGCCAGGGCCGCCGCGCCCCTGACGACGCTCTCCAGGATGTGCGCCGTGTCCCGCTCGTCGAGCTCCCCGGACTCGATCCTTTCGGCGAGGTCGATCGCCAGGCCGTCTACGGCGCCCTCGAGCGGCTCCGGCAAACCGGGGCGGATGTCCCGGATGACGTCTCGGATCTCAGCGCTTTGATAGACGGCGAGGTGGTGGGCGAGGAACGCGGCGAAGCGCGTGCCCGAGATGTCCCGGGCGAAGCGCCCCACCGTGAGCTGCACGCGGCCGGAGCAGCGGGGGCAGCTCGCCAGATCCGTGGAAGTCGCGGAGAGCATTTGGGACAGGCGCCCGGCCGCTAAGAGCCCCGGACCGCGATGTTTCCGTTCACCGTCTCGATGTCGATCTCACCGTCCCCATCGCCCAGGATCCCGGTGAGCGAGACCGGAGTGCTCTGCGCATCGTCGAGGGAGAGACCCGATGTGGTGATGCTCCCGTTGGCCAATTTGGCCGAGAAGGTGGCCGAGGTGCTCGCGGGGATGTCCAGGTCGATGTTCCCGTTCACCGTGTTCATGTCGATCTCGCCGCCCGGAGAGATCGTCACGGCCGCAGCGAGGTTGCCGTTCGTCGAGGTTACCTCCGCGCTCCCGAAGTGATCCTGGAGCGTGATGTTGCCGTTCGTGGTGATCACCTCGACGTCGTCATCCATCGAAGCGATCAGGATGTTGCCATTCACGTTACGGATGTCGCCCTCGAGCCTCTCGGGTACGATGAGATTGTACTCGACCTCAAAGGTCCTCCCCTCGGTGTCACTTGGCTGCTGGGTGCGAATCACGATCGCGTCGCCCTCGACCGTGACGTCGACCTGTAGCCGTTCGAGCTGCTCCCGCGCGTCGGCCAGCGAGCTGGATCGCACACGCCTGAATCCCCCGACGACGAGATCATCCGTCCCGGATTCGGCGATCACGTCGATGTTGCCGTTGATCC
>JAUWDL010000039.1 GCA_030608825.1 Gemmatimonadales bacterium | reverse complement strand
ACCTCGATCCGCGCGTCCTTGGGAAGACGAGCCACCTCGACGGTGGACCGGGCGGGATACGGCTCGTCGAGGTACTCCGCGTAGATCCCGTTCACGGTGACGAAGTCTTCCATGTCGGCCAGGAAGATCGTCGTTTTCACCACAGCGCCGAAATCGAGCCCGGCCGCTGCGAGCACGCCTTGCAGATTCTGCATGACTCGGTGCGTCTGCGCCGCTATCCCCTCGACGAGCTCGCCTGTCTCGGGATCCAATCCGATCTGGCCGGAGGAGTACACCGTCCCCTCGCTTTCGATCGCCTGCGTGTAGGGGCCGATGGCCCCGGGAGCCTCGTCCGTGCGAACCGGTTTCATGCCTGTGTCTCCCTTCCCTCGTCGGCGGTCGGAGGCGTTCGCGCTCGGCCAGAAACCTGAGAGCCGAGAGGCCGATTGGCCAGCGGTTGCGCCGAGTTGTCGCAGGATCTAACCTGCGGCTGAATGTCATCCTCCCGCGCCTCGCCCATCCGGTGGCTCAACGAAGCTCTCAAGGCCGCGGCGTACCGGGTCCAGAGCTACTTCGGCTTGCTCCGACGGGTCCTGGCGTCCGCCGTGACTCGGCCCTTCTACTGGCGGGACCTCGCGCAGCAGATGGACACGATAGGCGTCGCCTCGCTCGGCATCGTCGCACTCACCGGGCTCTTCACGGGCATGGTGCTGGCGCTGCAGTCATCCGTCGAGATGAAGCAGTTCGGAGCGACCATCTACATCGGCCGACTCGTCGGAGCCAGCGCCGTTCGAGAGCTCGGGCCCGTCCTCACCGCTCTCATGGTCGCCGGGCGGGCGGGCTCCGGGATGGCGGCACAACTCGGGTCGATGCGCATCACCGAGCAGATCGACGCCCTGAGCACCCTGGGGGTCGATCCCGTGCGAAAGCTGGTGACGCCGCGGTTCCTGGCGGCGCTGATCATGCTCCCGGTGCTGACCGTCATCATGGACGTTATCGCCGTCGGCGGGGGGATGCTCATCGCGGTGGTGAAGCTCGATCTCACGGCTACGATGTACCTGCGCTCGGTCTACCAGTCGCTGGCCCAGACCGGTTTCATCTTCCGGTACATCCCGATCGACGTCTTCGGCGGACTCGTGAAGCCGCTCGTCTTCGGCGGGATCATAGCGCTGACTTCGTGCTACTACGGGATGAACACGCGTGGAGGCACGGAGGGCGTCGGCCGCGCGACCACCCAGGCGGTGGTCAGCTCGTCGATCTTGATCCTGGCCTCGGACTACTTTCTCACCCAGCTGTTGATCGCTCTGCTGATCGAGTGACGCAAGGGCCGATATCGAAGCGAATGTCCCAAGCGAAGCCGAGCCCCGACTCGGCCGGACCGGTCGTCATGCTGCGCGACGTGCGGCTCACCTACGGGAGCCACGTCGTCCTGGACGAGATCGGATTCTCCGTCAGCCGCGGCGAGACGATGTGCGTCCTGGGCGGAAGCGGGGTTGGCAAGAGCACGATCCTCAAGCTCATTCTCCATCTCGAGGAGCCGGACTCGGGGCACGTGGAGGTCCTGGGCCACGACCTCGAGACGTCCGGCCGCGCCGAGATCTTCGAGGCCCGGCAGCGCATGGGAATGGTCTTCCAGGGGTCGGCGCTTTTCGATTCCCTGCCGATTTTCGACAACGTCGGCTTCCCGCTGTTCGAGCACACCGACCTCCCCCTGGAGGAGATTCGACGACGCGTGCGAGAGGCGCTCTCCTTCGTCGACCTGGATTACCGGCGGGTGGAGAGCCTTCTCCCATCGGAGCTCTCCGGAGGAATGAAGAAGCGGGTGGCGATCGCCAGGGCGATCGTTCACCGCCCGGAGATCCTCCTGTTCGACGAGCCCACGAGCGGACTGGACCCGATCACCACGCGCACGATCGACAACCTGATCGTCAAGCTGAGACGCGAGCTGCACGTGAGCTCGATCGTCGTCACGCATGACACCCGCTCGGCTTGCCGAATCGCGAATCGCATCGCGTTGCTGCAGAGCGGGCGGATCATCTTCATCGGCACGCCTGCCGAGATGCTAGCGTCTGATGACGCGTATGTCCGTGAATACCTCGAATAGGCCGGGAGCGCAGGGCCGACGGGAGCTTGGATGAGGCGATCCAGAGCGATCACCTGGGAGGAAGTGAAGGTGGGCGTGATGCTGATCATCGCGCTCGTTCTTCTCGCGGCCGGCATCTTCTTCATCGGCGACATGGGGAGCGTCTTCGGAGATCGGTACGAGCTGGTGACGCTGATGCGCTCGGCCCAGGGCCTCGCTCCCGGAGCTTCCGTTCAGCTGGCGGGTCAGCCGGTGGGTCAGGTGGCCCGGATCGATTTCATCGGACCCGAGGACCGCCCCCCGACCGGCGAGGGCCTCGCGGTATGGCTGGCGATCAACCGACGGGTACGGAGCCAGATCCGCTCCGACTCCCACGCACGCATAAGGACGCTGGGCCTGCTCGGCGACCGGATCATCGACATCGAGCCGGGAAGCCCCGGCGCCCGCACCCTCGAGCCCGGCGATACGCTGGCGGCGGCCGAGGTGTTCGACTACGCCGAGCTCCTTGACGAGGCGTCGACGGCCGTCGTCAGCCTCACCGACCTTGTCCGGTCGCTGGACGCCCTCACGCGAGACCTGCTGGCCGGCCAGGGAACCGTTGGGCAGCTGCTGGTCAACCGGGATCTGTACGATCACCTGGTGGGCATGAGCGGAGATCTTTCACGACTGCTGGCCTCAGTGAACTCGGGCGAGGGGGCGCTCGGACGCCTGGTGAAGGATGACGAGCTCTACGATCGACTGGTGGGCACCCTGGCGTCGCTGGACAGCGTCACGGCGAAGCTGGCCCGCGGCGAGGGTTCTCTCGGGCGGCTCCTGGACTCGGACTCCCTGTACGAGTCGCTGGCCGGCGCCGCCAGCAGCACCGACTCGCTACTGGCCGGCTTGCGCTCCGGCGAGGGGTCCATCGGCCAACTCATCGTCGACGACGCCCTCTACGAAGAGCTCCTCAGGATGATCGTGGAGCTGAACAGCATCCTCGCCGATCTGAGGGCCAACCCCGACAAGTACATCCCGCCCATCAAGGTGTTCTAGCGCCGCAGTGCTTCGAGGTCCGTGCCGGATCTCCCCGCCCTCCCGACCGGCGGCTGCCGAGAGACCGGCGGCCAGCAAGCCGAGGAGCGCCATCCCCCCCGTCACGCGTCGACCCGTTCGGCCACGCAGCCAAGCGACGGCGGCCGCTCCGGCCGCCACCAGAACCATGGTCGCGGCCAGACCGTAGGCGGCGTGAGCATCGACCACGGCGCGGAGGGCGTCCGCCGACGAGGGGCCACCTCCGATCTCGTCGCCGAGCGCCGATGCGGCCGCTCTGCCCGACAGATACGCGACGGGCGACGCCCCGGCGGCCAGCAGAAGGGAGACCGCGCCGAAGCGCACAACTCCGGATCGCCGAAGCAGGAGTCCGGCGAGAGCGGCGAGGCCACCGGCGATGGAAAGGACGACAGGAATGTGGTGGACCGAGAGATGGAGCAGCGCCCAGTCCATGCTCAGCCGTCGTCCAGGCCCGCCATCTCGTGGATGCTGGAGAACTCGAGGATCTCGTAGCGTACCGTCGCACTCGGCAGGACGACGCTCACCTCGTCACCCGGCCGGCGCCCGAGGAGTGCCTTGCCGAACGGCGAAGCCATGGAGATCTCGGCCTTCTCGAAGTCGATCTGCTCGCCGTAGGCCAGCGTATAGACCTCGGTCGAGCCATCCTCGACATCCCTGAGCGTCACGCGCGATCCGAATCCGATCCGGTCGTGCGGAATCGTCTCCATGTCGATGTCTTGGAGCTCGCCCAAACGGCGGCGGATATAGTCCAGCCGCGCGTGCACGAAGCCCTGTCGCTCCAGGGCCGCCTTCCATTCCGAGTTCTCCCGCAGATCGCCGAGCTCCAGGGCATGCTCGATCGCCTTGGGAAGAACCACCTCGAGCTCGTGCAGGAGACGCTCCGTCTCCGCGCTCAGCTGCTCTCGAATCTCGTCGAGCATCGTTGCCGTCCCACAAAAAAAGGCCGGGCGCCGAGCCTCCAGAGGAAGCCGGCGCCTCGGTCTGCGGTGATGGAGGCGGCGGGAATCGAACCCGCGTCCGCGAGGCCTTCGCCCGCAGCATCTACGTGCGTAGTCTACGCTTCAGTTTCTCGCCTTCCTCCGGTTCGTAGACGACCTTCGGTCGGCCAGCCGCAAATGGGCTTTCGCCCTCTCGACGGAACCGCGCGCGGCCTGCGGCCCCGTCCAGCCCGATACAGCGTCGCCTGATGCCCCGCCTCGGGCCGGGCCGAGCGTCAGACGGACCGCGCTAGTTACGCGGCCAGAGCCAAGTTATCGTTGGCAATTGTGTTTTTTCCCCGGTGTTTTACGAGGGTCCGAGACCTCGGCACGCTACCACGGTTTCGGGCGCACACGTCGAAACCTGATCGCCCCCGCAACTACTTTCCTACCCTGCCCCTTCCCCATTTGGTCCTCACCACGCCTCAGTCGAGGCCTTCCCACGGTGTGATGGCACGCAGGTGCTGTACCGCCGATTCGATCGCCGTGCGCGCGTTCACACCCGGAGAGCCGGCGAAGGAGAGGCAAACCAGCCGGCCCCACTCGCTCACCGGCGCCACCAGCGACCACTCCCCTTCGGGCGAGCCCTTGAAGAGCTCTGTCGAGAGCACCTGCAGCACGAGGTCCTCACGCGCCGCCCAGGTGAAGGGATGGCCTTCGGACGCCAGCGGCGTGCTCCGGGCGGGCCCACCCGCCGACACCTGGTCCTCGATGACCCACTCGTTCGCGGCGCCATCCAGGTGCCAGAGGACGGCGCGACGCGCCCCCATCGCATGCAGCAGCACCTCGAGAAAAGTGCGGATCTGCCAATAGCTGAACCCCGCCATGCCGCTCGGATCTCCGTTTCACTGTTTTGACAGCTTTTCACAAACAGGAATATACTGCATGGGTGCGCAACATTGCCTCTTCCGGAGGATTCGATAGATGCAACTCAGAGACTTCTTTTCCGTTGACGCGATCGACCTGGACCTGAACACGGAGACAAAGGACGAGACTCTGAAGATATTGGTGGGTCTCTTCCACCTGGATGAGAAATCCGAGAGCATCTTGTTCAAGATGCTCAAGCGGCGCGAGAACCTGGGGTCCACGGGAATCGGCAGGGGGATCGCCATTCCGCACTGCCGGTCCCTGGTCGTCAACCGCCTTCGCGTCGCCTTCGGGAGGCACGGGGCCGGCCTGGACTTCAAGGCGATCGACGAGAAGCCCGTCCATTATGTCTTTCTCATCGTCGCTCCACCGCTCGAGGTCTCCAACCAGTATCTGCCCGTTCTCGGCAAGATCGCCCAGTTCAGCAAGGAAGCCGACGTGCCAGAGCGGCTCGCGGCGGTCGAGAGCGCCGAAGGATTCCTGCAGCTGCTGGAGGAGAAAGGCGTATAGAGATGCACGAACAGCTCGAGACGCTTCTCGAGATGCAGGACCTCCACATGCAGCGTCGAGCACTCGAGGAGGGCGGGGTTCGTGAGTTGGAGACCGGTTTGTTCGAGATGAGCGCCGAGGAGGCGATCGACGCGCTCGACGCCAAGATCAGCGAGTTGGAGCTACGGCTGGGAAAGAGCATCCAGGAGCGGTTCAGGAGCTTGATCGGCACGCGTCAGCGCGCCGTCGTCCCGGTGCTGGCCGGAGTGTGCTACGGTTGTTTCGTCGCGGTCCCGACCTCTTGGGCGGCTGAGGCCGACCCGAACGAGAAGCTGAACGTCTGTCAGAGCTGCGGACACTTCCAGTACTACCCGACCTGAGATCGGCTCCGCTCAGCGCACGAGCATGATCTTTCGCACCTGGCTGCGAGCCCCGACGCTGAGCTCCAGGAAGTAGGGGCCCGCCGTGGCCGTTCGACCTTCCAGGTCTCTTCCGTCCCAGTGCGCCTGGTAGAGGCCTGGACGACGGAAGGACATCTCCTCGATCCGCTCGCCGGGGCGGCCATCCTCGTCAACCGCCACGGGTACGGCCACCACCTGGTGCAGGATGTTGTACACGCGAAGGGTTACGCGGACCTCCTCCTCGACCTCGAACAGGCCGTCTCCGAGACGATAGGAGATGCGGGTCTCGCCTGCGAACGGATTCGGGAAGACAGGCTCCAGAGAGAAGTCGTCCAGCTCCGCAGTCTGCGGCGTACCGCCCGAAGCCTGGGCGAGCGCGTCTCCCGGCCCCGAGAGGCCCACGCCCGCCATCAGTAGGATATAGGCAATTCTCACAATGACTTGACAACCATCGTGTGAACCGGTTTCACGATCATCCCCTCCGCACTCGCCCCTCCTCCGTACGCCGCGTGACCCCAGTTCGGTCCAGGTACTCGAGCAGTGGAATGAGGTACTTTCGCGTCACGCCGAACTGCCGCTTGAAGTCGGTGGGCGCCGCCACCCGACGGTCTTCGAACACCCGAGCCGCGGCATCCCGGAGGCGCGTCCCGCTTCGAGCGGACAGGTAGATGTCCGGGCTGACATTCTCCACCTCTCCGGCCCTCACGAGCAACCTCAACAGGTCGTGCAGGAGCTCATCGGAGACCCCGAGCCGAGAGCTCAGCTCGCCCACCATGGGCGGCTCCAGCCCGCCGCCGTCGATCTCCGCCAACAGCCGGGCCCGCACCCGAGCTTCCGCCTCCGTGAGCCGCGCCTCGTGCGTGCTCAGCCGCAGCTCGGGTCCGGTCGCGACGATCAGCCCCGCGCTCAGCACCCCCTCCAGAGCGTGCTCCACGAGCTCCGGGGCGTACGCGGCGGCCAGCTTGCTTCTCACCGCCTCCCTGGACACGCCCGGCGCCCGCGGACGCGCCGCGTGGAACTCGCCGACAACCTCCAGCAGCGCCTGGCGGGCCGCCTCGGCCACCCCGGCCGAGAACCAGCGCCCTCCGGCCCGCACGATCGGCAGCTCCGCCGAGCCCTCGAGAGCTCGCAGCTTCTCGGGCGAGAGCCCGGTGGTCAGAGGCAGGTCCTCGACCTCCGCCCCCCGGCCGGCCGAGAGGCCGACCGCGGCTTCCAGTCGCGCCTCTTCCCCCTCCGAGAGGATGCGCTCCCACCCCTCCGTGCGATCCAGCCAGCGAACGGGCGGATCCAGCTCGGCCACCATCCCGCCCCCGATCGTCGTGATCGGCGAATAGAACCGAACGACGAACCGGTCTCGGACCCGGGCGACGAGCCCCTCCTCCAACTCCAGGATCGCCCACCCCTCCGCGCCGGGTTCAAGCGGCTCCACGCCCTGGCCGCCGGCACGTGAGCGGACCCGGGCGAGCACCTCCCTCGTCCCCAGGTACACGCGCACCCGTTGACCGCTCTCGATGCGCCGAGGCGAATGCGAGAGGACGGACAACCGCACGCCAAGACGTCGAGCCTCCCGCCAGCCGCTGCCCGCGACTACGACGGCGCCACGCGGCGCATGGACGGGATCCAGCCCGACGAGGGAGACCGCACACCTTCTCCGTGGCCCTACCGACTCCCGTGCGGTCGAGTGCACCTGGAGCGATCGGACCCTGGCGGAGCGGCGTCCGGGCAAAACGGCCACCTCGTCGCCCACGGTCACCGTCCCGCTCCAGACCGTCCCGGTCACGACGGTCCCGGCGCCCGCAACGCTGAAGGAGCGATCCACCGGCAGCCGCAGAAGGTCCGCTCGTTCCGAGCTCCCGAGAGCGGCCGCACGCTCCGTCAACGCGGCCCGCAGCTCCTCCAGCCCCTCGCCGGTCACCGAAGAGATGGCCAACATCGGCCACTCCGCGTGCCCGAGGACTCTCTCCAACTCCTCGCCAACGGCCTCGCGGCAAAGCCCCAGCCAGCTCTCGTCCACTCGGTCCCGCTTGGTGAGCGCGACCACGCCATCGGCAATGCCCAGAATCCGAGCGATCGCCAGATGCTCTCGCGTTTGAGGCATCGGGCCCTCGTCCGCCGCCACGACCAGAAGCAGCAGATCGATACCCGTGGCCCCGGCCAGCATGTTCTTCACGAAGTCCTCGTGGCCGGGCACGTCGACGATGCTGACCTCCAGTCCATCGCCGAGAGACAGGGGGGCGAAGCCGAGGTCGATCGTAAGTCCCCGCTCCCGCTCCTCCTTCCACCGGTCCGTCTCGATTCCCGTGAGCGCCCGCACCAAAGCGGTCTTTCCATGGTCTACGTGGCCGGCGGTACCGACGACGAGCGCCCTCAACGGATGCCCCGCGCCAGGAAGTCGAGGGACCGGATGCGCACACCCTCGGCGAGGTGGTAGCGGATGAAGTCTATGAGGATGCGGCGCTGGACACCGTTGACGGACGGCGGACCGTCGCCGGTCGCCACGAGCATCCGCAGCGTCT